>NZ_JARWKS010000049.1:0-556 GCF_029846405.1 Cobetia sp. 29-18-1 | reverse complement strand
AGCCTTGCTGCAGGGGCGGTTCTCTTTGTGGTGAGAAAAGTTGTGCTCAGGAAAAATTTGCGCAGGGAGTCCTGGATGCGAAATAGCTGTGGGCGAGAGATAAGCTTCCCCTGGCTGCGCAAGAAGAAAGTCTTTGGCTCATCATCGTGCTGTGATAGTTCTGTCATTGATGAAAAATGATGTGCGCTTTTTCTTTATGCCTGGTTTTGCCAAGCATCGCCCCTGCAGCTTTTGTTGTGGGGGCGTTTTTTGTGCGGTTTGAGGCACCTCGCATGGGTCTGTCAGCGTCGGAGTTCATCAGAGGGATGCTCATTTGCATCATGTCTGGGTTGGGAGTGGTGTCATTCAGGATGTTTTTTATGCGCAAGACTGGGTTTTTTTCCGTGCGCCGCCAGGTGAAGAAAAGGGTGCTAAAAACGAGCCTTGTTGCCAGAGATCGGCTGGCTGGAGTGCTCCAGGTGCCAGAATCAGGGGTGTGAAGGCGAAATCTGGCCTGATCTTCAAAAAGCCCTTGCCCTCACGGCGGTTCGTGCGTAAAGTACGCATCCGCTGCCGG
>NZ_JARWKS010000048.1:0-638 GCF_029846405.1 Cobetia sp. 29-18-1 | reverse complement strand
CACCAGTCTGAGCGCTTAAACCGCGCAGAACCGAATTGATCATCGCTTCCCTAATGACTCGTGTTGAGTTGGGTATACATAAAAAAACCCCGCTCAATGGCGGGGCCTGACCTTCATGCTTTTCGGATTCTATTAGAGATCGCGCAGGTCGTGCGCCACGTCCTCCCAATGATTATTTGACGCTCGGGCCGTCACTGCGGTTTTACCGCTGGCTTCTTGCATCTCAACGTAAAGGAAAGGCCCTTTGATAAAAGGGTTGCCAGAGATGCTGACGGTCAGTTCTGCCTCGTCGGTATAGAAAAATCCTTTGACTCGCGTGCCTTCGGCCCAAAGCACGTCACCACCCGAGTAGTTCTCTTCAAGGTGATCCTTGTAGACCCTAAAAACTTCCTTGATAGGCTGCTCGACCGTCCAGTTGGTCATGTTGCCCGTCGAGTCCTTGATATTTGCATTGCCGGCACATCCGGCCAACATCAACATCACACCCCCTGCAATCCATGCCTTCACTTTCATCATCCTCTTATTAGCACACTGGCATAAGATTACATCGATCTCTCACATCACACCATCCTGATTTGTGGCGATGTGAAGTGGACCCCATCCTTTGGACCACCTGACGGGTCGTCTAAGCTCGGATC
>NZ_JARWKS010000047.1:0-691 GCF_029846405.1 Cobetia sp. 29-18-1 | reverse complement strand
TGATGCTTAGAGGCAGTCGACTGACTCATCATCAAGTGCTTGACTTCTCAAGCGTTCCGGGTAGAATATGCCTCCTCGCTTAACAGCGACGCTCTTTAAAAATTTGATCAGGTAATTCGTGTGAGCGCTTGCCGATGAGTGGTGACAAGGTCACCAAATATCGGAGCAAGCCTCTCACGAGAAGTTTGACTCTGAACCAAGTTTGGTCTGCTTAACAGACTATCAAGCTTTCAACTGAAGAGTTTGATCATGGCTCAGATTGAACGCTGGCGGCAGGCTTAACACATGCAAGTCGAGCGGAAACGATCCTAGCTTGCTAGGAGGCGTCGAGCGGCGGACGGGTGAGTAATGCATGGGAATCTGCCCGATAGTGGGGGACAACCTGGGGAAACTCAGGCTAATACCGCATACGTCCTACGGGAGAAAGCAGGGGATCTTCGGACCTTGCGCTATCGGATGAGCCCATGTCGGATTAGCTTGTTGGTGAGGTAATGGCTCACCAAGGCGACGATCCGTAGCTGGTCTGAGAGGATGATCAGCCACACTGGGACTGAGACACGGCCCAGACTCCTACGGGAGGCAGCAGTGGGGAATATTGGACAATGGGCGAAAGCCTGATCCAGCCATGCCGCGTGTGTGAAGAAGGCCTTCGGGTTGTAAAGCACTTTCAGCGAGGAAGAACGCCTTGGGA
>NZ_JARWKS010000046.1:0-1269 GCF_029846405.1 Cobetia sp. 29-18-1 | reverse complement strand
TGAAGTGGACCCCATCCTTTGGACCACCTGACGGGTCGTCTAAGCTCGGATCAGGTCATCATCGGCGTCAGGCCGCCTGGATCAGTGGTTGAGAGAAGTACACTTCATCAGGTGTAGCATCGTCTAGCCCTTGGTGGGGCCGCTCTGTGTTGTACCAAGCGAAGTAACGCTTCAGATCCCCTCGCAAGTGGGCGCCGCTCTCGAAAGCCTTCAGATAAACGCACTCATACTTCACACTGCGCCAGAGTCGTTCCACGAATATGTTGTCCTGATAGCATCCCTTGCCGTCCATGCTGATCCGGACATCATGGGCTTCCAGAACTTCGGTGAACGACTGGCTGGTGAACTGACAGCCTTGATCTGTATTGAATATCTCGGGCTTTCCATAACACGCCAAGGCTTCCTCCAAAGCATCGATACAGAAGTCCGTATCCAGGGTGTTGGAGACCCGCCAGGCCAACACGCGACGGCTGTGCCAGTCCATGATGGCCACCAGGTACATGAACCCGCGCGCCAAAGGAATATAGGTGATATCGGTCGCCCATACCTGATTGGGGCGGTCGATGACTCGCCCCCGCAGCAAGTAAGGATAGATCCGATGTCCTGTACCTGGCCGGCTAGTGCATGGCTTCGGATAAATAGCCTGTAGTCCCATCCCGCGCATCAATCGCTGGACGCGCTTGCGGCTCACTGCGTGGCCCAAGCGATTGAGATAGGCTGACATCCTTCGTGAGCCATAGACCGGTGTGCGCAGATGTTCCGCGTCGATCAGACGCATTAACTCCAGATCATAGGCCCGTAGCGCCTTGCGCTGATAGTACATCGAGGAGCGACTGATACCGAGTAGCTGGCATTGACGTCGGAGGCTGATGCCGGGCGCTTGCGGCTCGACCATTGTCAGGCGCTGGGCCCGACTCAACGATCGAGCCTGCGTGACAAAAAATCCCGTTCCACCGTCAGCTTGCCGATCTCGCGATAGAGCGTATCGATCTCCTCCTGGGTCTTCTGGGCGGTTTTACTGGAACTTTTGCCCTCGAAGACGCCGGTGGCGTTGTCCAGCAGGTCGCGCTTCCACTGACTCACCATGGTTGGGTGGATCTCGAAGCGGGCTGCGATCTCTGACGTGGTCTGTTCCCCCTTGAGGGCAGTAAGGGCTACCTTGGCTTTGAACTCACTGCTGTACTGTCGACGTTTCCTGCTCATGATCAAGCTCTCCTGGTCGGTATGATCAGAGCTTAGCGCCTGGTCCGAATTCTGGGGTCCACTTCA
>NZ_JARWKS010000045.1:0-1306 GCF_029846405.1 Cobetia sp. 29-18-1 | reverse complement strand
TGTCTAGTCCTGAAATAGGTTGACACTTTGGGAACTCAAAACGCTCGATGCACCGCATCGGGCGTTTTGTATTTCAAGGCCAAGTGAGGCCGTGCCTGGTTATAGATATCGATCGACTCACGGACCATCTTACGTGCTTGCATCAAGTCTTTTGGTCTTGCCAACAAGAACTCCGTCTTCAGAATGCCATTGACGCGCTCAGCCAAGGCATTCTGATAGCAGTCATATCCATCCGTCATCGAACACTGGACGCCATGCTGGCGATGTAACTGCTGGTAACTGTCACAGCAATATTGAACCCCTCGATCCGAATGATGGATCAGTGGCTGCTGCCCAGCACGCTGCCTTAGCGCCTGACGAAAGGCCTGCTCCACCTCCTTGCTACGCAAACTATCATGAACGTGATGCCCCACAATTCTGCGTGAGTACGCGTCGGTGACCAAGCTCACATAGCTCATGCCCGACTGAGTTGGCAGGTAGGTGATATCCGCCACCCAGACCTGATCAGGCCGACTGGCCACGACTTGCCCAGAGCCTGCCTTGAGCAGGTTGGGATGACGATAAAAGCGATGGTGACTCAAGGTTGTCTTGTGATACGCCCGACGCCGAGCGATCAGCAATCGATGAGAGCGCAGCATCTGAAACAATCGATCACGGCCTACGTGGAGCTTCGAGTTTGACTGTTCATGTAGCAGATAGTGGAGCTTCCGGACTCCAATACGGGGCTGGCTACGGCGTATCTCATGCACGAAGTTGATGACTTGCTGCTCTTGAGTCGCACGCAATTCCTGGGCACGCCATGTCTGATACCAAGCCTGCCGGCTGATGCCGAGAAATCGGCAAACCTTGCTGACGTTGAGACTTGCTACGTTTTTGTCCGCGAGGGCTTGCCTGGCAGCTTTTTTACCGAAATCCCGTAATCTTTCTTCAACACATTGACCACCGTCTCGAAGAACTGGGCTTTCTGCTGCGATAGCTCAAGCTGCTTTTCAAGCTCTTTGATGCGCTGTTCAGGTGTCTGTGGAAGGGCTTCTTTCATGGCGTAGCTCCCAGATGTTTTGACATCCCGGGAAGAGCCCCAGTCTTGATGACCATGCTGGCGCAGCCATCGAAGTACTGTGGACCGTCCCTGTATGCCATAGCGGGCCTGAGCCTGCTTATAAGTCATCTCCCCAGCCTCGATCTGCTCGACGACGGCGAGCTTAAAAGCCAAGGTGTAATCGCGCTGGGTACGCTTAACGTGCTGGTTCATCACGCTCTCCCTAAAGATAGGTCAGAACGTGTCAACTATATTCAGGACGGGACA
>NZ_JARWKS010000044.1:0-1679 GCF_029846405.1 Cobetia sp. 29-18-1 | reverse complement strand
GTGAAGAAGGCCTTCGGGTTGTAAAGCACTTTCAGCGAGGAAGAACGCCTTGGGATTAATACTCCCGAGGAAAGACATCACTCGCAGAAGAAGCACCGGCTAACTCCGTGCCAGCAGCCGCGGTAATACGGAGGGTGCAAGCGTTAATCGGAATTACTGGGCGTAAAGCGCGCGTAGGTGGCTAAGTCAGCCAGGTGTGAAAGCCCCGGGCTCAACCTGGGAACGGCATCTGGAACTGCTTGGCTAGAGTGCAGGAGAGGAAGGTAGAATTCCCGGTGTAGCGGTGAAATGCGTAGAGATCGGGAGGAATACCAGTGGCGAAGGCGGCCTTCTGGACTGACACTGACACTGAGGTGCGAAAGCGTGGGTAGCAAACAGGATTAGATACCCTGGTAGTCCACGCCGTAAACGATGTCAACTAGCCGTTGGGTCCCTTGAGGACTTAGTGGCGCAGCTAACGCAATAAGTTGACCGCCTGGGGAGTACGGCCGCAAGGTTAAAACTCAAATGAATTGACGGGGGCCCGCACAAGCGGTGGAGCATGTGGTTTAATTCGATGCAACGCGAAGAACCTTACCTACCCTTGACATCCAGAGGACTTTCCAGAGATGGATTGGTGCCTTCGGGAACTCTGAGACAGGTGCTGCATGGCTGTCGTCAGCTCGTGTTGTGAAATGTTGGGTTAAGTCCCGTAACGAGCGCAACCCCTATCCTTATTTGCCAGCGAGTAATGTCGGGAACTCTAAGGAGACTGCCGGTGACAAACCGGAGGAAGGTGGGGACGACGTCAAGTCATCATGGCCCTTACGGGTAGGGCTACACACGTGCTACAATGGCAAGTACAAAGGGTTGCAATACTGCGAAGTGGAGCCAATCCCATAAAGCTTGCCTCAGTCCGGATTGGAGTCTGCAACTCGACTCCATGAAGTCGGAATCGCTAGTAATCGTGGATCAGAATGCCACGGTGAATACGTTCCCGGGCCTTGTACACACCGCCCGTCACACCATGGGAGTGGACTGCACCAGAAGTGGTTAGCCTAACCTTCGGGAGGGCGATCACCACGGTGTGGTTCATGACTGGGGTGAAGTCGTAACAAGGTAGCCCTAGGGGAACCTGGGGCTGGATCACCTCCTTATCGACACTGTCTACTGCTCGCGGCAAGTGCTCACAACGAATTACCTGATCAAATTAGTTTATCGAGTAGTAGTGTCGGGTCTGTAGCTCAGTTGGTTAGAGCGCACCCCTGATAAGGGTGAGGTCGGCAGTTCAAATCTGCCCAGACCCACCAAAAGCTTCGTGCTTTTGTCGACACGGTTTTGCCGACTTTGGGGCCATAGCTCAGCTGGGAGAGCGCCTGCCTTGCACGCAGGAGGTCAGCGGTTCGATCCCGCTTGGCTCCACCATGAAAGTCCGGTTCAGCTTCTACTACCTGATAACGCTGCACAGTCCACAGTGACAAGCATATCGCCTTCCTCGTGAAGGTTGTGTGACTTCTCACTGTTCTCTGAACAGCCGCTCTTTAACAATGTGAATCATGCTGACGATAGATATGTGCGCCAAGCGCATGTCTATCAAAACGATATGTCGGAGAGGTCCGACAGATTCGTAATCCTTGACAGACCCCTTGGGGTTATATGGTCAAGCGATTAAGCGCATACGGTGGATGCCTTGGCAGCCA
>NZ_JARWKS010000043.1:0-2072 GCF_029846405.1 Cobetia sp. 29-18-1 | reverse complement strand
TCGAGAAGTACAGCGAGCGACTGACCGAGATTCTCAAGGCCAACCCCCGTCTCAAACCCGCCATGCTGACCCTGACAGTCGCCAATGGTGAAAACCTGTCCGAGCGCTTCAATCATCTCGTCACGAGCTTCAGAAAGCTTCAGGAGCGCCGTAGGGACTATGCCAAGAAGGGTCGTGGCTATACCGAGTTCAGCAAGGTCGCTGGCGCCGTCTTCTCGTACGAAGTCACCAACAAGGGCAAGGGGTGGCACCCACACTTGCATGCCGTGGTACTTCTCGAAGACTGGATTGACCGTGAAGCCCTGTCTGAGGAATGGCACAAGATCACCGGTGACAGTTTCATCCTCGATATTCGACGCCTGGCAAAGGGTGCGGATGTGACCGACCCCACTGGCAATGTCTCGCCCAAGATCACTGACGCCTTCTGTGAGGTGTTCAAGTACGCCCTCAAGTTCTCAGACCTCGATTTCAGCGACAACCTGCACGCCTACGAGGTTTTGCGTGGTAAACGCCTTCAGGGTGCCTTTGGGGTTTTCTGGGGCGTGAAGGTGCCGGAGAGCCTGCTTGATGACCCGTTGGAGAATGAACCCTTCCTCGAAATGCTCTACCGCTTTGACGGTCGTTCGTACCACCTTGCGTCTGTTCCGACGCAAGGCCGTCCGGTGATTCTGGGTTACCTGCAACCCCGAGCTATGCCTTTCCCCCCGTATTTGCCCATGACAGGCACGAGAAGCCGGTCAAGGGGCTGGCGCGGCCCGCAGGCGCGTAGCGCCGAGGACTCGGGCCCCTTGACGGGCTGAAGTGCCCAAAGCTACGGGGTGAGGGGGGTTGCGAAGCAGCCCCCCTCTGCCCAGCGGCGAGCGTCGGGGGTTGCGGTGCGCAGCACCGTGCCCTTGACCTTTCACCGAAGTCGGACGATTATCTGTGTGTACCCAACAACACACGGATAAAGAACATGTCTGATACCCTCGAAAAGATCTACGCCAAGGCCCGTGTCACCGATCCCCTGTTCGGTGATGTTTCTCGTGACTTCCAGCCGACCATCGAACAGGTAGTTCAAGTCCTCGATATCGATGGGATCGATTACAACCCGCCCAGTGGTCGTGAGCGCATCAATTTCTCCCTCCGCCCCGATCTCGTTACCGACGTTCAGGGCTTCGCTGCTGCCCACGATATGTCCGTTTCTACCGCCGTCGATGTGCTGCTGCGTGTCGCTTTGGGCGACTACGCGCAGTGGTGGAACGAGAATGGCACTGACAATGAGGAGGCCAAGTGATGACTCAGCCAATGTTCAGCATTACCGGCCAGCTCCTGAAGGCATATCCAGAAACGAAGGTTGACCAGGAGACCGGGGAAGAGTCGGTGAAGTACCGTATCCAGCTCCTGGGCGACATCCCGTTGCGGGATGGCTCTGGCACTCGCTATGACATGGTCACTCTGACGGTCGAAAGCATGCGCCCCTACGCCGAGCATGTCGGCAAGCGCATCTCGGTGCCGTTTGGGTTTTTTGCGCCTTCGAAAGGTCAGGTCGTCACCTTCGTTCCGAAGGGCTCAGCACCGCAGATTCACGCGGCCTGAGGGGTACGGGCTGGGGTGGTGGAGCGCTGCGACGGCAGGAGCTCGCGATACCTCCCAGCCCTTTAACTCGATACATGGAAATAAAGTGGGGACACTGCCCAAATCGGGCTAAGGGATTACCGGATGACAGAAAGCAGAAAGCCCCTCTCGGATAGCTTTGGCGGGCATCCCGAGAAGGGCTCTCAAACACATGACGATAGGATAAATCGCTACGGGGAACGTCGCAAGCGTGCCCGTCAGTTCCTTCGTTGGCTGCGTGAGCAGGACACTACCAATCGCCCAGACCTTGTTCGTGTTCAGGCCGATCTAGGCCAGTGCGCCAACTGGTTGCTCTTCCGCAATTACTATCAGGTTGACCAGATCCGTCTTGCAGCTGCTACCACCTGCAAGCGTCATCTCGTTTGCCCCTTTTGCGCTGCTCGTCGTGGCTCAAAGCAGGTCGAGAAGTACAGCGAGCGACTGACCGAGATTCTCAAGGCCAACCCCCGTCTCAA
>NZ_JARWKS010000042.1:0-2921 GCF_029846405.1 Cobetia sp. 29-18-1 | reverse complement strand
CTTGGGGTTATATGGTCAAGCGATTAAGCGCATACGGTGGATGCCTTGGCAGCCAGAGGCGATGAAGGACGTGATAGCCTGCGATAAGCGTTGGCGAGGTGGCAAATACCCTGCGACCCAACGATTTCCGAATGGGGAAACCCACTCACCATCAGGTGAGTATCTATAGGCCAATACATAACCTATAGAGGCAAACCCGGGGAACTGAAACATCTAAGTACCCGGAGGAAAAGAAATCAACCGAGATTCCCCAAGTAGCGGCGAGCGAACGGGGACCAGCCCTTAAGCGTGACAACTGACAGACGAACAAGCTGGGAAGCTTGACGATACAGGGTGATAGTCCCGTAGTCGAAGTCTGAGTCACGTGAAATCGAGTAGGTCGGGGCACGAGAAACCTTGACTGAACATGGGGGGACCATCCTCCAAGGCTAAATACTCCTGGCTGACCGATAGTGAACCAGTACCGTGAGGGAAAGGCGAAAAGAACCCCGGCGAGGGGAGTGAAATAGATCCTGAAACCGTATGCGTACAAGCAGTGGGAGCACCTTCGTGGTGTGACCGCGTACCTTTTGTATAATGGGTCAGCGACTTATATTCTGTGGCGAGCTTAACCGTATAGGGGAGGCGTAGGGAAACCGAGTCTTAACTGGGCGACCAGTCGCAGGGTATAGACCCGAAACCGGGCGATCTATCCATGGCCAGGGTGAAGATTGAGTAACATCAATTGGAGGCCCGAACCCAAGTATGTTGAAAAATGCTGGGATGAGCTGTGGATCGGAGTGAAAGGCTAATCAAGCCCGGAGATAGCTGGTTCTCCTCGAAAGCTATTTAGGTAGCGCCTCACGTATCACCGCTGGGGGTAGAGCACTGTTTCGGCTAGGGGGTCATCCCGACTTACCAACCCGAGGCAAACTCCGAATACCAGTGAGTGCAGCGTGGGAGACACACAGCGGGTGCTAACGTCCGTTGTGAAAAGGGAAACAACCCAGACCGTCAGCTAAGGTCCCAAAATCCTGATTAAGTGGGAAACGATGTGGGAAGGCTCAGACAGCTAGGAGGTTGGCTTAGAAGCAGCCATCCTTTAAAGAAAGCGTAATAGCTCACTAGTCGAGTCGGCCTGCGCGGAAGATATAACGGGGCTAAATCAGGTACCGAAGCTACGGGTTCATCCTTATGGATGAGCGGTAGAGGAGCGTCGTGTAAGCCAATGAAGGTGGATTGAGAAGTCTGCTGGAGGTATCACGAGTGCGAATGCTGACATGAGTAACGATAAGGGGAGTGAAAAACTCCCCCGCCGGAAGACCAAGGTTTTCTGTTCTACGTTAATCGGAGCAGAGTGAGTCGGCCCCTAAGGCGAGGCGGAAACGCGTAGTCGATGGGAAACGGGTTAATATTCCCGTACCGGATGTGGTTGCGATGGGGGGACGAAGAAGGCTAGGTGAGCCAGGCGTTGGTTGTCCTGGTGAAAGCATGTAGGCCGAGGAATCAGGCAAATCCGGTTCCTCTGAGGTCGAGATGCGAGACGAACTGACCACGGTCAGGAAGTCATCGATGCCACGCTTCCAGGAAAAGCCTCTAAGCTTCAGATCACATGCGACCGTACCCCAAACCGACACAGGTGGTCAGGTAGAGAATACCAAGGCGCTTGAGAGAACTCGGGTGAAGGAACTAGGCAAAATGGCACCGTAACTTCGGGAGAAGGTGCACCGGTTCGAGTGAAGGACTTGCTCCGTAAGCTCTTACCGGTCGAAGATACCAGGTGGCTGCAACTGTTTATTAAAAACACAGCACTCTGCAAACGCGCAAGCGGACGTATAGGGTGTGACGCCTGCCCGGTGCCGGAAGGTTAATTGATGGGGTTAGCTCACGCGAAGCTCTTGATCGAAGCCCCGGTAAACGGCGGCCGTAACTATAACGGTCCTAAGGTAGCGAAATTCCTTGTCGGGTAAGTTCCGACCTGCACGAATGGCGTAATGATGGCCACGCTGTCTCCACCCGAGACTCAGTGAAATTGAAATCGCAGTGAAGATGCTGTGTACCCGCGGCTAGACGGAAAGACCCCGTGAACCTTTACTATAGCTTTACACTGGATGCTGATGTTGTCTGTGTAGGATAGCTGGGAGGCTTTGAAACCACGTCGCCAGATGCGGTGGAGCCAACCTTGAAATACCAGCCTGACATCATTGGCGTTCTAACTCAGGTCCGTTATCCGGATCGAGGACAGTGTATGGTGGGTAGTTTGACTGGGGCGGTCTCCTCCTAAAGAGTAACGGAGGAGCACGAAGGTACCCTCAGCACGGTTGGAAATCGTGCATTGAGTGCAAGAGCATAAGGGTGCTTGACTGCGAGACAGACACGTCGAGCAGGTACGAAAGTAGGTTCTAGTGATCCGGTGGTTCTGTATGGAAGGGCCATCGCTCAACGGATAAAAGGTACTCCGGGGATAACAGGCTGATACCGCCCAAGAGTTCACATCGACGGCGGTGTTTGGCACCTCGATGTCGGCTCATCACATCCTGGGGCTGAAGTCGGTCCCAAGGGTATGGCTGTTCGCCATTTAAAGTGGTACGCGAGCTGGGTTTAGAACGTCGTGAGACAGTTCGGTCCCTATCTGCCGTGGGCGTCGGAAGTTTGAGAAGAGCTGCTCCTAGTACGAGAGGACCGGAGTGGACGAACCTCTGGTGTTCGGGTTGTCATGCCAATGGCATTGCCCGGTAGCTACGTTCGGACGGGATAACCGCTGAAAGCATCTAAGCGGGAAGCCCCCTTCAAGATGAGACTTCCCTGAGGCCTTGCGCCTCCTGAAGGGCCCTTGAAGACTACAAGGTTGATAGGCTGGGTGTGGAAGCACAGCAATGTGTTGAGCTAACCAGTACTAATTGCCCGTGAGGCTTGACCATATAACACCCAAGGGGTTTGCG
>NZ_JARWKS010000041.1:0-5824 GCF_029846405.1 Cobetia sp. 29-18-1 | reverse complement strand
TTCAGAAGCCTGAAAACGGAATGGATACCAGAGATCGGCTATCCCGATGTCGCTGCGGCGAAGCGATCTGTCACTGATTATATGATCGGTTACTACAGCACCCCCACTGTCACGCTAGTTGGAGTATCAGCGGCTGTTAGACTCTGAACCATATGGGGCGTGATGAGGTTCCGATGAAGTACTCCGACGAGCGCCGGGAGGCCATCCTCAAGAAGCTGCTCCCGCCGCACAACCGCACGGTGGCAGAAGTGGCCCAGGAAGAAGGCATCTCCGCTGCGACACTGTACCACTGGCGCAAGAAGGCTCGGCAAGCAGGCCGTTTGCTACCTGACCAGAGCGGTGATCCCGAAGGCTGGAGCTCGCAGGACAAGTTCCACGCCGTTCTGGAGACAGCGGCCCTCAGCGAGGCTGAGCGTGCCGAATACTGCCGGCAGCGTGGCCTCTATCCCGAACAGGTCCAGCGCTGGCGTGCGAGCTGTGAAGGCGCTAACGACCGAAGCGATGCCGCCACCAAGCAGCAGAGTGAGGCACGCAAGGCGGAGCGCCAGGAGAACAAGGAACTCAAGCGCGAGCTCCGCCGCAAGGAGGCCGCGCTGGCGGAAACCGCCGCACTACTGACATTGCGAAAAAAGGCCCGAGCGATCTGGGGGGACGAGGACGAATGATCAGCACCACAGATCGCCAGGACGCCATACAGCTGATCGATGAGGGGCGTGCCCAAGGGGCACGCCTGCAGTCGGCATGCGCTGAACTCGGCATCGGCACCAACACGTATCGCCGCTGGGTGCGGGGCGATCAGGATCGCCGGCCTCAAGCGGTGCGGCCTGTCCCGCGTCATGCCCTATCGCCGGAAGAGCGTCAGCAGGTGCTGGAGATTTGCCATCGTCCTGAGTTCGCCAGCCTGCCGCCTGGGCAGATCGTGCCGCGGCTGCTGAACGAAGAAGGCCGCTACGTGGCGTCAGAGTCCAGCTACTACCGCATCCTCCGGGAGCATGGTGAGCAGCACCACCGTGGCCGCGCTCGCGCTCCACGTCCCAAGGGCGACCCCCAGCGACACCGGGTGACACGCCCCAATGCCTGTTGGAGCTGGGACGTGACCTACTTACCGACCCAGGTGCGTGGTCAGTTCTACTACCTGTACATGATCGTCGACATCTACAGTCGCAAGATCGTCGATGCCGAGGTCTTCGACCAGGAGTCCATGGCCAATAGCAGCGAGGTAATCCAGCGTGCCGTGCTGCGCGAAGGCTGCATCAACCAGCCACTGGTATTACACGCCGATAATGGCTCCGCCATGAAAGGCTCGACGCTTCAGGCGACGCTGCAGCGGTTAAATATCACTCCGTCGTACAGCCGCCCTCGGGTCTCCAATGACAACGCCTTCTCAGAGTCGCTGTTCAGGACCTGCAAGTACCGGCCCGACTACCCGATGGACGGATACGAGAACCTGTCAGCGGCGCAGCAGTGGGTGACGCGCTTCGTGCAGTGGTACAACCACGAACACCGCCACAGCGCCATACGGTTCGTCACCCCGGGGGAGCGGCATGCCGGCCTGGATAACGAGGTGCTGGCAAGGCGAGACGCCATCTATGCCGAGGCGAAACGGCAACATCCCGGGCGGTGGAGCAGTGCCACCCGCAACTGGACACCGCGCCGGACAGTCTGGCTGAACCCCGACCAGGAAGACCCGCTGGTTCAACAGGATCAGCGATTAGAAGCCGCCTGATTACAGATTCCAACAAGCTTGACAGACATCGAGCAGCCTCAGGCCGCACAAGCATAACGATGGGATACCGCCGAACTTGGCAGAAAAGAACTACTGGAATGCTCAAAGATCGGTGGCCAAAAACACTTGACCACTACAACCGGATTGGCCATCCGAGGCCCAGCCTGCCATAGACATGATGTGGGTCGTTCTTTGCCCTTGCCACTCCCCGGCAGCCCTCAAGCGCGAGAGCTGGATGCACGACTCTGGCAGTGTGAGGCCTCTCTCTCACTGCCAAGCTTGTCGTGAAGAAATTCGATGAAGGTACTGATCCGTCGACTTGCATATCTGCCTTCCGGAAACACGGCGTACAGATTCACTTCAGGAATCCGATAGTCATTCAGCACAACTTCCAGTCGTCCGACCTCAATATCCTCTGCCACATCCACCATCGATTTAAATATCACTCCAGCCCCTGCGATCGCCCACTCGCGCAACGCGCCACCATCGCTGGCCATTCGGTTCCCCGCCACCGTCACGGAAAATACCTGCCCTGCCTCCTGGAACTCCCAATGGTTCTGGGGCGCTCCTGGGCGAGCGAGCACCATGCACTGGTGGGATGACAGCTCTGATGGGTGTTGGGGGCGCCCTGCGTCCTGCCAATAAGCAGGTGCCGCACACACAACACGATGGGTACTGACGAGACGTCGTGACGTCAAGCTTGGGTCCGCCATCGGCCCATGACGAATGGCCAGATCAAATCGTTCATCGACCAGGTCCAACACTCCATCGGATAGCACGAGTTCAAATTTTACTTCCGGGTGCTGTATCAGGAACTGATCGATCAGCCGTGGCAGGTGCGTGCGGCCAAAATCATTGGTCGCCGTCAGCCTGATGGTGCCACTCAGCGACCCTGTGCCCGAGATCCGCTCAAGAGCCTTGTCATACTCGGCCAGGATCCTTTCGCTGTCGTCTCGAAATTGTTCGCCTTCCGCCGTCAAATGCATGGCACGCGTTGTTCTGACGATAAGCTTGGCCCCGACCTGCTGCTCAAGCTTCTGTAAGGCTTGGGTGACCAATGACGGGGACTGACCTCGCTGACGGGCCACCGCCGCCATTGACCCACGCTCACAGATATCCACAAAAAGTTTCATTAACGCCAAGCGATCCATTATTCACCATCTAGTGAAGGATGAATTCATCAGTCGAGCATTTATTAGCAAAACAAACAATGCCACTGTCAGGGCCGACGGCATGGGCGACCCCTCCCATGATCATGCGCCACAGGACAGGAGAGTCTCATGAGCCAACATCACCTATTAGTCGCTGGCGCCAGTGGCGTCATCGGCCGTGCAGCAACATTGGCCTTTGAAGAGGCAGGATGGCGAGTCACGACACTCTCTCGCTCCTCAGAGGGTCCGGGAAGCGGACACCACATCAGCGCCGATCTCTTGGATATTGCCTCTTTGCGAGATGCAAGTGATGTACTGAGCAGCGTGACGCACGTATTTTACGCCGCCTTGAAACCGGATCCGGACCCTGCCACTGAAGCACAACAGAATGGCGACATGATGCGGCACCTCTTCCAGGTGCTTGAAGAATCCCAAGCGTCAATCGAGCACCAGGTCTTCGTACAGGGCGGGAAGGTCTACGGTGCTCACCTCGGGGTCTACAAAACACCGGCTCGAGAAGAGGACAGCCGGCATTTCCCCCCCAACCTGTATTTCGAGCATGAAGATCTGGCTCGCGAACTCGAAGGCAAGGGAATTCGTTGGACCGCATTGCGTCCCGACATCGTGATAGGCCATTCCCTGGGTTCAGCCATGAACCTCGGTAACCTTATCGGTCTCTATGGCACGCTTTGCCGGGAGCTCGGTGTTGCCATGCAATTCCCCGGTACGGCGCGTGCCTACGATATCTTGCTGAACATCTGCGATGCCGATCTGGTGGGCAAAGCCGCCCTGTGGGCCATCGCAGAGAACCAGCAAGGGCCCTATAACGTCACCAATGGTGATCAGATTCGGTGGCGCCACGTCTGGCCAGAGATCGCCAACTGGTTTGGGCTTGAGACTGGCGAGCCTCAACCTATTTCGTTGGAGACACGTCTCGCTGCCGTGTCAGGCACTTGGAAGACGCTTGCAGAGCGCCAAGGACTTGCCGAGACAGATATCGACAAGATTGCCCAAGGTGGCTTCGGAGATTTCATCTTCCATGTCGAAGAGGACGCTGTCTTTGATTTGACGAAGGCTCGCCAAGCCGGCTTTGCAGAAATGTGTCGCCGCTCACACCAGAGTCTCATTCAGCACCTTGAGGCCATGAAGGAACGCCGCCTGATCCCTTGACGTTTGATCACTCGACCCTCTGGTACGCACCTGCTCGATTCGCCCTAAGTGCTTGAGCGATGACGTACTACGGGGGCACTAACACGCTGACAGATAACCGCATGAGCCTATGCGGTTGCAGAGTAGACCGCCCCATGAGCGAGGGTCATAAAGCCTTCAAGTGACAGGAGTCAGGAGCCGTCACGACAAACAGGCCGCCTTCCATTAGCGGAGGTGGCCTGTCTCGTGCTGTCATCATGTATCGAACTATGATCAGCGCTAGCTTATAGCGTGAAGCCACCATCAACGGCGATGGCCTGCCCTGTCACGTGTTCGGCCTGGGCGAGGTAGACCACCAGCTGCCCCATGTCCTCAGGGGTCTGGGCGACTCCCTGGGGCAGCAGGCTCTTCTGCAGGCGCTCCCATGCAGCGGGCTCGCTTTCGCCTTCCTGACTCCAGCGTGCGGAGAGCCCGCTCTCGCCCCGCCACATGCCGGTACCCACCACGCCCGGGCAGATCGCATTGACGGTGATGCCTTCCGCTGCCACTTCCTTGGCGACGGCATTGGTAAAGCCGATGACCGCGAACTTCGAGGCACAGTAGTGCGACAGATCAGGAAAGCCGACCTTGCCGGCCATCGAGGCCACGTTGATGATCCGCCCGACGCGGCGTGAGCGCATCACGGCGACCTCGGCTTGAGTACACAGGAAGGTACCTCGCGCATTGACGTTCATGACGCGGTCCCACTCCTCCACCGTCAGCGCATCGATGGAATGGATGCCGATGATGCCGGCATTGTTGACGGCGATATCGAGCGGGCCGAGTCCGACCTCTGCCTCTTCAATCAAGCGCCGCACGGACGCCGCATCCGCGACATCGACCTGTAGCGCCAGACACCGTCTACCCAGTGCCTCCACTTTTGCCGCCGTCTCGCGGGCGATGGCGAGGTCCAGATCCGCCACCACGACATCCGCGCCCGCCTTGGCCAATGCCAGCGCGATCCCCTGGCCAATACCGCGCCCACCCCCTGTCACCAGTGCAATCTTGTCGTTCAGTTGCATGAGTTGTCTCCTGAATCTTTCACCGAAATCTGCAAATGCTGCGCTGCTACCATGACGCTGGCAGACTGCCCAGCGCCACTGGCCTCAGCTCAGATGGTGGACTTCCTGAAGGCCGTAGACCGGCGTCGGAATACCCTCGAGCCGCGCCTTGAGCTGCAGCGCCAGATACTGGGAATAGTGGCGCGACTGGTGCAGGTTGCCGCCGTGGAACCATAACGCCTGCTGCTGGGTCGGCTTCCACATGTTGCGCAGCTCGCCCTCCCAGGGCCCGGGGTCCTTGAGCGTATCGGAGCCCATGCCCCAGCATTTTCCGACCTTGTCGGCGACGTCCTGCGAGATGATGCGTGCCGCCCAGCCATTCATCGAGCCGTAGCCGGTGGCATAGACGATCAGGTCAGCGGGCAATTCCGAGCCATCGGTCAGAGTGACCGAGCGCGGATTGATGCGCTCGATGCCGACGCCACTGCGCAACTTGATGTCACCATTGGCGACCAGATCACAGGCGCCCACATCGATGTAGTAGCCGGAGCCGCGGCGCAGGTATTTCAGGAACAGGCCCGAGTCGTCATCGCCGAAATCGAGCAGGAAGCCTGCCGCCTCCAATCGACGGTAGTAGTCGGCATCACGCTTGCGAATCGCCTCGAAGATCGGGCGCTGGAAGTCAGGCAGTATCCGGTAGGGGATGAAGTGGACCCCATCCTTTGGACCACCTGACGGGTCGTCTAAGCTCGGATCAG
>NZ_JARWKS010000040.1:0-7868 GCF_029846405.1 Cobetia sp. 29-18-1 | reverse complement strand
TAGTGGCACGATCGGTGATGCTGAGTTCTGAGTATGACATGAGCGCAATACCTTACAGGGAAACTCAGGTGTTGCACTCAGAATCTGCAGCCAAGAGGTTATAGGTTTGTGTTGGCATTAAATTATTTGCCTCCAAAACTTGCTGGTTGCTGATACGGTGTCTACATCGTGTCGATGCCGTATGTACAGTGATGGTGTTCGCCTGACACATGCCCCCGTGGGCTCCCTATAGTTAAGCAGTGTTTGCCGCCGCTTTCCTGAGCTCTTTCTTCGGTGACTTGGGAAGTCCTTTCTTGAACGCGGTATATGGGGGCATCCCCTTTATGTTGCGTTCATAGTGGGGGCGTTTAGCGTTGTAACTGACGAAGCAGTCATCCAGGTCTTTCGGCATCTCCTCCAGGGCTCGTACCACTTGGTACGGTCCTGGATGCGAAAGTACTCGTCCAGTGAAGTGACCCCTCCAGAGCTGCACAGACTATAGTGCAGCGATCAGGTACACCACGGGTACACACACCAGCTTCGTGTGCTATCCTCAACTTTCGCTAACCTACTGATTCAAAAGAACTGTACCTTTCGCTTCATTACGGTTGCTTTTCCTTGTGTATCAGTAGCTTATTTTTTTAAAAGCCAACTCACAATCCCCTGGTCTGATCCTGAAGGTTTCAGCCGACCAGTATCCTCCAGTCTTATTTTTCACCCCCAGCCAAGCCCCCGTACTTCCCCTTGAAATACAACAATGGCCGCGTCGTCCCTGCAACATCCAAGTTCAGTCCCTTCACTTCCCCGATCACGATCAGGTGATCACCTGCAGGGTGCTCTGCGTGAATCTTGCAGTCGAGCCAGTGCAGGCTGTCATTGATCACCGGGTTGCCGAGGGGGGAGAGCTGCCAGTCGATGCTTTGCCATTTGTCTGCGCCACGCCTGGCGAACTGGTTGGAGACGTGGCTCTGCTCGCTGGAGAGAATGTTCACGGCGAAGCGCGCTGCCTGGCGGATCTTCGGGTAGCTGAACGAGCTTGCCTTGACGCTGAAGGAGACCAGCGGCGGGTTCATCGAGACGCTGTAGAACGACTGGCAGGTGAAGCCGATCGGCTCGTCGTCGACCTGGGTGGTGATGATTGTGATGCCGGAGGCGAAGTGGCCGAGGGCTTCACGGAAACTGGTGGAGTCGATAGTGGTAGTAGTGTTGGTGTCGGAGAGTGACATGGCAGGTCCTGCAAGATTAGGGAGGTGGTAATTGTCAGCCGTGGGGGAGGGGCTGCAACGAGAGCGCGGAATTGGGCGCTGGGGTGACAAGGGTGACAAGAGTGAGAGTGATGAAAAAATGGCCGTCGTGAATTCTTCACGATGGCCATTTTTGTTTGCGGCGGTATCAGCCGCAGGGGCTTCCACTCTCGAGCACTTTCGTCGGGCCAACTCGGTTTAGAACTAGCCTGGCGCTATCTTTCAGTGCTGTGCCCTAGCCCGTGCTCTGTCTCGGTCAAGCGATCAGCGCTGCGCTTCGAGTTCCTTGCGCACGATGGCAGCGCCAGCGCTGAGTGCCTGCAGCTTGCCGCGGGCGACTTCACGGGAGAGCGGGGCCATGCCGCAGTTGGTGCAGGGGTAGAGCTTGTCGGCATCCACGAACTGCAGCGCCTTACGCAGGGTCTCGGCGATTTCTTCCGGCGTCTCGATGGTGTTGTTGGCGACGTCGATGGCGCCAACCATCACCTTCTTGCCACGAATCAGCTCGATCAGCTCCATCGGTACGTGGGAGTTGTGGCATTCCAGCGAGACGATATCGATGTTGGATTGCTGAAGCTTGGGGAAGGCTTCTTCGTACTGACGCCATTCGGAGCCCAGGGTGTTCTTCCAGTCGGTGTTGGCCTTGATGCCATAGCCGTAACAGATGTGGATGGCGGTCTCGCACTTGAGGCCTTCGATCGCACGCTCCAGCGTGGCGATGCCCCATTCATTCACTTCATCGAAGAACACGTTGAAGGCCGGTTCATCGAACTGGATGATGTCGACGCCTGCCGCTTCAAGCTCCTTGGCTTCCTCGTTGAGGATCTTGGCGAATTCCCACGCCAGTTTCTCGCGGCTCTTGTAATGGCCATCGAAGAGGGTGTCGACCATGGTCATCGGGCCAGGCAGTGCCCACTTGATCGGTTGATCAGTCTGCGAGCGCAGGAACTTGGCATCTTCGACGAACACCGGCTTCTGGCGCGAGACCGGACCGACCACGGACGGCACGCTGGCCTCGTAGCGATCCCGGATCTTGACGGTTTCGCGCTTCTCGAAATCCACGCCATTCAGGTGTTCGATGAAGGTGGTGACGAAATGCTGACGCGATTGCTCGCCATCGCTGACGATGTCGATCCCGGCGTGTTGCTGCTCCTGCAGCGAGACGCGCAGGGCATCCTGCTTGCCTGCGATCAGTGCCTCACCTTCGAGCTTCCAGGGGGACCAGAGGACCTCCGGTTCGGCGAGCCAGGACGGTTTCGGCAGGCTGCCAGCGGTAGAGGTCGGGAGTAATCTCGTCATGATGAATAACCTTGTCCTTGGAATGATTCAGATAGCGAATGTCGTTCGTCGATCAGCGCGCGCTGTTTGCGGATCAGTGAGCTGACCGATGAGGGATTTATTGGTTGGCGGACCAGTTGGCCGACCACTGCTCGAGCAGGCTCTGGTAGGGCTTGATGAAGCTCTCTTCCACGAACTTGCCCTGCTCGACGGCGAGCTGGCTGCGCTCTTCACGGTCGTACACGATGCGCGTCAGTGAATGGTCCTGCTGCTTCAGGCTCGCCTGATAGGATTTGCCGGCCACGGAGTTGGCGTTGTAGACCTCGGGACGATAGATCTTCTGGAAGGTATCCATGGTGCTGATGGTGCTGATCAGTTCCAGATTGCTGTAATCGTTGAGCAGGTCGCCGGTGTGGTAGAAGGCCAGCGGCGCAACGCTGCCTGGCGGCATGAAGTAACGCACCTTCAGGCCCATCTTGCTGAAGTAGGCATCGGTCAGGGAATCGTCGTCCTGGCGATATTCAACCCCGAGGATCGGGTGCACGTTCTCGGTCTGTTGGTAGGTCTTGGTGGTGGAGACGCTGATGCAGATGACCGGCGGCTTCTTGAAGCATTCCTTGTAAGTGGGAGAACCCACAAAGGCCTGGAACAGGTTGCCGTGCAGCTCACCGAACTGCTCCGGCACGCTGAAGGACTCCTTGCCCTTGTTGTGCTCCAGCAGGCGCACGCTGAAGTCATAATCGCGTACGTAGGACGAGAAGTTGTTGCCGGTCACGCCGTCAATGCGCTGATTCGTCTGGTGGTCGACGATGGTGGTCTGCAGGATCTCGATGATCGGCAGAGCATTGTCGGAGCGCGCGGCATCGAGATTCAGCTCGACGGAGATGATGTCCAGCTCGACGGAGTAACGGTCGCCCTTGGGGTTGTCCCAGTTGGCCAGCGCATTGAATCGGTTGTTGATCATGTTCAGCGTGCTGCGCAGGTTCTGCTGACGGCTTTCACCACGCGCCAAGTTGGCGAAGTTGGTGGTAAGGCGGGTGTTTTCCGCCGGAACGTAGTTCTCGTCAAACCGCAGACTGTTGATGCTGAAACCGAATTCGTTGCTCATGGCGTTCACCCTGATCCTGAGAGAGAAAATTCACTGTGTCGTCGACATCTTCCCGTGATCTTTCAGGCGTCTCGTGAGCGGGTTGCTCTCTGTGAGAACGCATCCATGCCGGGAGAGGCACGCTGTTCGCCATCACGTTCCGTGTGCTGGCTGTGAAGTGCAGCGTCATGGGAAGTCTTCATCAACGATCTGATGCAGGTGAGTATCTAGTGCCTGGCTCCATGAGACAAACTGGATTTTTTAATTTTCAAGTTGAGTAAGATTCATGATGAGGGTGGGCGTCATTCCTGATGCTGTGAAAGCAGGCGAAACGAGCGGGGAGTGGCATGCTCAACAAGGGCGCAATGTGAGCCGTAAGGAAGCTGAAGCGAGTAGAGGATCAAGGAGAAAGGAGAGGACAGCATACGGGCTGGCCCGAACATCTGCTCGGGCCGGCTTGCGTGGCAACCCCCTACAACTTCAGAGCACGACATGCTCATGCTTATGCACTCTTCATGCTCTTCACACTCGGCCATGAAGATGCAGCTGGTTCATGAGGCGAGCGGCTGATGATTAGGGGCCACCAGGCCGTGGCGGCGCATGCGGCGGTAGATGGTGGGGCGTGATACGCCGAGTTGACGGGCGACCTGGCTGACGTTCCAATCCGTGTGGCGTAACAGCTCGAGAAGTTCGCTGGCGTCCGCATCAGTCTCCGCATCAGCTCCTGCAGATGCGAACGCTGGAGAGGCCGGGTTCGAGTAAGCGCTGGATGCGAAGGGGGAGGCAGCGGCAAGCGGACTGGCAGACCCGCGGGCGCTGCCGGTGTGGGTCTGGCAGACCTCCGGCAGATCATCCAGGGTGATTTCATCGCCTTCCGCGGTGGCCATCGCGAAGGCAATCGCATTGCGCAGTTGGCGTATGTTGCCCGGCCAGTGATGACTCAACAGTGCACTGATGGCATCGGCGCGCAGGTGGAGTGTCTGGTCGCGTTCGGCTTGAAGCTCCGCATGCAGCTGGCGAATGAGGTAGTGGCGGTCGGCGCGCTCACGCAGTGCGGGCAGCAGGAGCTCGGCGCCGTTGAGTCGGTAGTAGAGGTCTTCGCGGAATTGCCCGCTGGCGATCAGCTCCGTGACATCACGATGCGTGGCAGTGATGACGCGAATATCCACCTTGATGGGCGTCTCGGCCCCCAGTGGCGACACCTCCCGTTCGGCGAGTACGCGCAGCAGGCGCGACTGGAGCGGCAGCGGCATGTCACCGATCTCATCCAGAAACAGCGTGCCGCCGTCGGCCTGTTGGATCAGGCCGCGCATGCCCTTGGGCCTTCCTCCCGTGAAGGCACCCGGCAGATAGCCAAAGAGCTCACTTTCAATCAGCGATTCCGGAATGGCCGCGCAGTTCACCGCCACGAAGGGCGCCTTGGCGCGTGGCCCGCTGTCATGCAGGGCTCGCGCCAACACTTCCTTACCGGTTCCCGTCTCGCCACGAATCAGGATGCTCACGTTTTCATGGCGCATGCGGCGCGCCAGCTTGAGCAGCCGATGCATGGAAGGGTCATCTCCCGCGAGCTGGTCCAGTTCGGGCACCGGGTCATCCTGCTGACTGACAGTGGGGAGGGCCCGCACCGGATAACCGCGTGGCTCGATCAGCGTCACGAAGACGATGGCGTCGTCCGCCCGCAGACGGAAGGCGCGAATCTGATCCAGGCTGGCGTGCGGAATGCTCAACAGCTCATTGAGCTCCCCATCGAACAGCTGCGTGACGGCGGGCAGGGTGGAGACCGTCCACGGTGGCCAGCGCGCCAGATGTGCATCGATCAGGCGTCGGCCTTCGTGGTTGGCGGCGATCACCTTGCCATCTTCCTGAATGGCAAACAGGCCACGACCATTCAGGTGCACGAATTCCCGCGCCGTGTCGAAGCGCAGGATCAGGCAATCCCGATAGCGATGCAGGAAGTACGCATCCTCGATCATGCGGGCATGCAGGGTGACCAGGGAGAGCGCAAAGGTCTGGCTCTCCTGCGGGCGGGGTGACTTCAGCGCCGAGATGTCGAGGGCGGCGATCACACGTCCCTGGGGATCGGTGATGGGCGCCGCCGTACAGGTCAGGTCGATGTGGGTGGCATCGAAGTGCTCACGCTGGTGGCAGGTGACGGCTGCGCCATCGTGCAGACAGGTGCCCGCCGCCGAGGTGCCGGCATAGCGCTCGTTCCAGTCCGAGCCGAGGTAGAGACCGGCACGTCGCAGCTCACTCAACTGATCACGCTGACCGCGAAAATCCACCGCGATGCCGCGTTGATCGGTGAGGATCAGCGCATAGCCATGTTGTGCGATCTGACTATAGAGCCGCTCCACCCCGGCACGCGCCACGTGCAGCAGCTCATCCGCTGATTCCTGATGATCGCGCAGCGCCTGCTGGGTGAGAACGCGGACCGGGCGAGGGCGGCTGGGGTCGAGCTGATATTCCTCCAGACAACGCTGCCACGAGCGACGGATGACGTCGCGCTGCGTCTCGGGGGAGGCGTCGCGGCCTTCGCCCAGCTGCATCAGGGTCTGGATATGCTGCCGTTTGTCGGGCTGCATCGTGTCGAGTTGGCGGGTCATGGCTGCCTCGGCGCTGGCCGTCTCGGGACGGCTCTTTTGATAGTGGCTATGGCTCTCGTGCAAGTGGCGATGGCGCTTGTGAAAGTGGCAATCGTGGTTGTCACAACAGCGGCATGGCAAAAGCGGCGTGTGCTCCTTCAAGCGTATGCGGTGTGGCGGGAGCGTCAATCACCCTGTCCTGCATCCTTGGTCGGGGCGTTACAGGTGTAACGCCCCGTGTCAGGCGTACGGCGTACAGTTGTCACAAGAAAGGTGGAGAGCCCAGCGAGGCGAGGAGGTTGGTGACGCGGTAGTGGCGAATTTTTGTCATTCACGACAAGTGCTTACGAGCTTTGTCAGTCGTGCATGACGAAGCTGGCATGCTTGATGCCTTGGATGGAAGGCGTGACTACAACATCCAACAACACGCGGAGAGACGCCATGACCGCACGCACGCCAACTCAGATCGCTCAGCAATGGCTCGATGATTTCGAGTCCTCCCTGACTCAGCGCGATATCGCCCGGGTTCTCTCGTTGTTTGGCGAGGAATGCTACTGGCGCGATTTGATCGCCTTCACCTGGAATCTCAAGACGTCGGAGGGCAAGGATGAGATCCAGTCGATGCTCGCGGCGACCCTCGAGCATGTCGCTCCCTCTCGCTGGCAACTGGATGGTGAGGCCAGTGAGGCTGGCGGCATCGTCGAAGCCTGGTTCACCTTCGAGACCGCCGATGCACGCGGCAAGGGCTTGTTGCGCCTGAAGGAAGGGCGCTGCTGGACGCTGTTGACCGCCATGCGCGAACTCAAGGAATTTCCCGAGCCGCTGGGCATGCAGCGCCCCAAGGGCGCCGAGCATGGTGCCAACAAGCAGCGTGAGACCTGGCTTGAGTCACGCCAGCGTGAAGAAGCCGAGCTGGGCTACGAGCGCCAGCCGTATTGCGTGATCATCGGTGGCGGTCAGGGCGGCATCGGGTTGGCCGCGCGGCTCAGACAGATGGATGTGCCAACCATCGTGATCGACAAGAATCCGCGTGCGGGCGATGCCTGGCGCAATCGCTACAAGTCCCTGTGTCTGCACGATCCGGTGTGGTACGACCACATGCCCTACATCCCCTTCCCGGCAAACTGGCCGGTGTTCGCGCCCAAGGACAAGGTCGCGGACTGGCTGGAGATGTACACCAAGATCATGGAGCTCAATTACTGGAGCTCCACGGCCTGTGAGAGTGCGCACTTCGATGAGGCGAGCGGCGAGTGGGTGGTCGAGGTGGTACGCGACGGCAAGCCCGTGACCTTGCGGCCCAAGCAACTGGTGCTGGCCACGGGCATGTCGGGCATGCCCAATGTGCCGCACTTTCCGGGGGCCGAAACCTTCGAAGGTGAGCAGCAACACTCCAGCCAGCACCCGGGGCCGGATGCCTATCGTGGCAAGAAGGTGGTCGTGGTGGGCGCCAACAATTCCGCTCACGATATCTGTGCCGCGCTGTGGGAGCACGACGCGGATGTGACCATGCTGCAGCGCTCCTCCACGCATGTGGTGAAGTCCAACTCGCTGATGGAAGAGGCGCTGGGGCCGCTCTACTCCGAGCAGGCAGTGCAGAACGGCATCGATCACCACAAGGCGGACCTGATCTTTGCCTCGATCCCCTGAAGTGGACCCCAGAATTCGGACCAGGCGCTAAGCTCTGATCATACCGACCAG
>NZ_JARWKS010000003.1:0-252316 GCF_029846405.1 Cobetia sp. 29-18-1 | reverse complement strand
ACCCCGTCGGTGGCGATCAGGCACCAACGGCAGGATTTGTGCAGTGTTTCCCTAAGGGTGTATCTTTTAATAGCTTAGCAAAAGCCTTATTCTCATTACATAAGTGCATAATATACTTCTTTATGCGTTCTTCAGCTTTGTAACTTGAAATTGAACATCCTTCTAACTCACCATCCTTCACACAGATAACACCGTTAAACACATGTGACTGCTTTCTTACATTCTTCACCTTATATAATATAAAAATAACACCCAATACGATTAGAAGCATACCACAACTCAATACTTGGTAACCTTTTAAATCAAACTGCTTTATTAGACCAGAGCTCAACAGACTAACCCCTAAAGAAAAAATCAACGCAAGTATGAAAATTTGAATAACATTACCTTGCCATTCCAATACATTTGCTACTGATTTCTTTTTCATTATCAACCACCTCATATAATTCTGTGCAAGTTCAAAACTCAAACCCAGGTATACTGAAACAATTTAACAATCATACACTATAGATAAAATCGTAACTTCTATATTTTATTGAACTAACATACATGGAAATACTCATTATTCAATTAGTCCTTTTAACTTCCTCACCACAGAAGGCTGACTAATCCCTGCTCTCTTCGCTATCGCATAAGTACTGGGTAATTCGGCAGCCATCTCGCGTAGCCATTGTGCTTCGATGCGTGCCAGGCCTACCTTGAGAGTTTCGTTGGGGCCGAGTTTGGGAATTGGCATGGCTACCGCCCCCTCAGCGGCAGCCGCTGAGAGGGAATTGTCACTATGTAAGATATCGGCAGTGGTAAAACTTCCAGTAACGCCTAATCCATTAGATTTGTCATTACTGAAGCCAAATGAATTGTCTAGTCCATTAGCGTTATTCGTGGAACAAGTGTTGAGCAGTATTTTCACTGAGTCGCTGTCGATGACATCACTGGGGGCGCTGAGCCAGGCACGTTCCAGCCAGTTTTCCAGTTCGCGGATATTGCCGAGCCAGTCCTGGCGCATGAGGATGGGCCATAACGAGGCGTCGAGGAGTTTGCGGCGACCGTGTCGTTGATTGAGGCGCGAGAGGTGTTGCTCGATCAGGGCGGGAATGTCTTCGCGGCGTTCGCGCAGCGGCGGCAGGCTGACGGGGAGCACATTGATGCGGTAGTAGAGGTCGAGGCGGAACTGGCCCTGCTCCACGCGGGCGGCGAGGTCTTGATTGGTGGCGACGACCAGCCGGAAGTCGGCGCGGCGGGTGGTGGTGTCGCCCAGGCGGGTGATCATCCCGTCCTGAATCACCTTGAGCAGCTTGGTCTGGGTGGCCAGCGGAAGCTCACCGATTTCATCGAGGAACAGGGTGCCGCCTTCGGCTTGCTCCATCAGGCCTGCCTTGCCACGGTTGCCCGCGCCGGTGAAGGCACCAGCCTGATAGCCGAACATCTCGGACTCGAACAGGCTCTCGGGAATGGCGCCGCAGTTCACCTCGATGAAGGGGCCGTCGGCGCGTTGGCTCCAGCGATGCAGTTGATGGGCGAAGGCCGTCTTGCCGACCCCGGATTCGCCCAGCATCAAAACCGTGGCGTTGGTGGGCGCAACCCGCTTGAGCAGTAGCGCTATCTCGCGCATCACGGGGCTTCTGACCTGCAGCTCGCCCAGCTCCAGCGCGGCGTCTTCGCACTCGGCCTGCTCTCGCGCTGATTGTTCACGTTGCCGCTGTTCAGCCTGGCTCTGTGCATATTGCTCAGTGTCGTGGACTGATTGCCCTGCCCCCGCCGTTTTCCAATCGCTTTCTGCCTGACTGACGCCACCCAGCTCGCCGCCGCGCGAGTTGCGGCGCAGGTGATCACTGAAGCGCTGCTGAAGCACCGCGTATTCCTGCTGCAACAGCTGGATATCGGTGAGATCCATCGAGCGGCTGACCACGCACTCGAGCTTGCCCGCGACGAACACCGGATGCGCCTGCGCCACCACCCGACGCCCGGTGGCGGTGAGCTGCATCATCTGCAGCGTGCGCCCCGTGCGCAGCACCTCCAGGCTGATGGAGGGCTTGAGCACGCCGCTGGCTTCCAGCTCATGCACGTTGGCAGCACACAACTCCTCGCGGGTCATGCCATAGACCGCCGCGGCGCCGGGGCTGACATCTGTCACCTGGCCATCCGCATTGACCACGAAGTAGTGATCGTGAGCGGTGTCGATGATGGTCTTGAGAATCTGACGGTCGAGCTCTGACATGGCGGGCACCTCATGGTCGAGCCTGTGAATCGGGGCGGGGCTTTATAGCAGGTCTTTCTAGCAGTTCTTTCCAGCGCTTCTTTCTATCGCTTCTTTCTATCAGTTCTTTCCAGCAGGTCTTTCTCGCACTGCGCTTGAAGACACTCTCGATGATGCCCGAATGTGATCCACAAATGAATCAGTGATCCATTTTTGAATCATTATCAGTGCACGAGTGATCCATAAATGAATCACTCGGCGATCACCCTCAAATAAACTCCAATAAAATCAATAGACTAAAAATTGGCATGGTTACTGCAACGCTGGGATATGCGCCAAGGAAGATCGCCGGCTTTCATGACACCGTCCGGCCGAGCGATCAGGCGAACAATCACAATACCCCGCTCGCCGTCAGCGTATCGCGAGCGACTCAAGACCCTGGAGAGACAGATGAGCGAGTTCAATCAGCCGCTGGGCGGCAACGACATGCCACGTTTCGGCGGCCCGGCCACCATGATGCGTCTACCCGCTCAGGAAACCGCCGAAGGCTTGAATGCCGCCTTCATCGGCATTCCGCTGGACATCGGTACCTCCAACCGTCCGGGCGCGCGTCTCGGCCCACGCCAGATTCGTGATGAATCGCGCATGCTGCGCCCCTACAACATGGCCACCCGCGCCGCGCCCTTCGATAGCCTGCAGGTGGCGGACATCGGCGATGTGCCGATCAACACCTTCCACCTGCCCAAGAGCATGGACATCATCGAGAAATTCTACGATGAAGTGCTCAGCCACGATTGTGTGCCGCTCACCCTCGGTGGCGACCACACCGTCACTCTGCCGGTGCTGCGTGCCATCGCCAAGAAGCACGGCCCGGTCGGCCTGATCCACATCGATGCCCACGCCGACGTCAACGACCACATGTTCGGCGAGCCCATCGCCCATGGCACGCCGATTCGTCGTGCCCAGGAAGAAGGCCTGCTCGACAGCAATCGCGTGGTGCAGATCGGTCTGCGCGGCACCGGCTACTCCGCCGATGATTTCGACTGGTGCCGCCAGCAGGGCTTCCGCGTCGAGACCGCCGAGATGTGCTGGTTCAAGTCACTCGCCCCGCTGATGGCCGAAGTGCGCGACATGATGGGCGACCGCCCGGTGTACATCACCTTCGACATCGATGGCCTGGACCCCTCCGTCGCCCCCGGCACTGGCACCGTGGAAGCCGGCGGCCTGACCATGCCGCAGGGCATGGAAATCGTGCGCGGCGCGCGTGGCCTCAACATCGTCGGCGGTGACCTGATGGAAGTCTCCCCGCCCTACGACACCAGCGGCAACACCGCGCTGATGGGCGCGACCCTGCTCTACGAGATGCTGTGCGTGCTGCCGGGTGTGCAACAGCGCGACTGAGCCATCAGTACGACTAGCCAATGCTCGCCAATGATCCACGAATGACCCGCTGTCCTGCTGCACCCGCGCCGGGGGCCCGTCCTGTCCTCGGCGCACACAGAATCACCCAGCACAATACGGCATGATGCATCACACAATGCTCGGCTAGAGCCTGACCATTACAACAAGATCTAGGTGACCCGAATGACAACCAGCATCGACCCGACGGCGGATCACACGCCGCCCCGTTCCAGCTCAAGCGCTGATTCACGTTCCGACAAGATACAAAACGGCGAGAAGGCTCAGAAAGACCTCATTGCCACCCGTCCCGTACCGCTCACGGCCAGGGGACTGATGAAATTCCTGCTGCCGTCATTGCTCGGCGTCAGCTTCTTCCTAGTGCCCTTCAGCACAGGTGACACCATCAATATCGGCATGGGCCTGATGGCCGATTGGCTCAAGGCGACGCTGGGCGGTGCACTACCCGCCATCGCCGTCGCGGTGCTGTGCCTCTCCGTACTGCTGACCGGCTTCGTCAAGCTCGCCAAGCCGAACTGGGCCAGACAAGGCGCAGCACACGAGCTGTTCGATGTCTCCCCGGTATGGTTCGGCATGCGTGCCCTCGGTGCCATCTTCGCACTGATGACCTACTTCCAGTGGGGGCCGACCCAGGTAACAGCGGCCTTCACCGGCGGCGTGATGCTCAATGATCTCGCACCGGTACTGCTGACCTTCTTCTTCTTCGCGGCGATTCTGCTGCCGCTGCTGGTCGACTTCGGCTTCATGGAGTTCATCGGCAGCCTGGTGCGTCGTCCGTTCCGTGCGATCTTCAATCTGCCGGGCCGCAGCGCCATCGATGCCACTGCCTCGTGGATGGGGTCTGGCACCGTCGGTGTGCTGATCACCACCCAGCAGTACGAGCAGGGCTACTACAGCAAGCGTGAAGCGGCGGTGATCGCCACCAACTTCTCGGTCGTCTCGATTGCCTTCGCGTTGCTGGTGACCAGCTTCATGAACATCAACCACCTGTTCGTGCCCTTCTACCTGACCGTCGTCATCGCAGGCCTGATCGCCGCCGTCATCGTGCCGCGCCTGCCGCCGCTGTCGCGCAAGCGTGATGACTACCACGAGCCGGTCGGTTGCCAGATCAGTGAAGAGAATCAGAGCGATTGTGGTGTGCTGCGCTACTCACTCGGCATGGCCGTCGCGCGCGCCGAGCATGCACCGGGCCCGCTCAAACTGGCCAAATCTGCCGGCTTCAACGTGGCGGACATCTTCCTCGGCCTGCTGCCGGTCGTGATCGCCATCGGCACCGTGGCACTGATGCTGGCCGAGTTCACGCCCGTGTTCACCTGGCTCTCCTACCCGATGATCCCGCTGCTGGAACTGCTGCAGATTCCTCACGCGGCAGAAGCGGCACCGGCAACGCTGGTCGGCTTTGCCGACATGTTCCTGCCGGCGGTGCTGGCCAAGGACATCGACAGCGAACTGACCCGCTTCGTGATCGCCTGCCTGTCGCTGACCCAGTTGATCTACATGTCCGAGATCGGCGCCCTGCTGCTCAAGTCGAAGATTCCGCTCAAGATCTGGGAGCTGGTGGCCATCTTCGTGCTGCGCACGCTGATCACCCTGCCGATCATTGCCGGTATCGCGCATCTGTTCGTGTTCTGAGCCAAGCGGGCACTTAACTTGTTTCTCATCTCATACGGGAGCACCACGGTGCTCCCGTCATTGGAATAACCTGCCATGACATGTGCTGAACTCCTGATCCGACTGCTGCGTGACACCTATGGCGTCGATACCGTCTTCGGTATTCCCGGCGTGCATACCGTCGAGCTTTACCGTGGCCTGGAGCCGGATACTGATCCCGCCGCGCGTACCATTCGCCACGTCACCCCGCGCCATGAACAAGGTGCCGGCTTCATGGCCGATGGCTACGCCCGCAGCACCGGCAAGCCCGGTGTGTGCTTCATCATCACCGGCCCGGGCATGACCAACATCACCACCGCGATGGGTCAGGCACTGGCCGACTCCATCCCGATGCTGGTGATCTCCAGCGTCAATCGCTCCGACACCCTCGGCCGAGGCCAAGGACGCCTGCACGAGCTGCCCAGCCAGCAGCAGCTGGTCTCCGGTGTCGCACGCTTCAGCCATACGCTGCTCGATCCGACTGCACTGCCGGAAGTGCTGGCCCGTGCCTTCGCGCTGTTCGATGGCGCACGTCCTGGCCCGGTACATATCGAGATTCCCATCGATCTGTTCAATGTTCAGGTCGATCCCCCGGCCGGTTGCACCACCCATGACCTCACGCTCCCGCGTATCGGCCGCCTCGCGCCAGACCCGGCGCTGATCGACGAGGCAGTCACCATGCTGGCAGGCGCTGAGCGCCCGCTGGTACTGCTGGGCGGTGGCTGTGTCGCCGCGCCCGAGGCCGCGCGTCAATTGGTGGAGGCGCTGGATGCCCCCACCGTCACCACCATCAATGCCAAGGGGCTTCTCGGCAGCGCTCACCCGCTGGATCTCGGCGCCAACGCCGCGCTACCTGCGGTACGTGAACTGGCGCGTGACGCCGATGTGGTGCTGGCGATCGGTACCGAACTGGGCGAGACCGACTACGACGTGGTGTTCGATGATGGCTTCGTGATCGGTGGTCAGCTGATCCGCATCGATATCGACCCCGAACAGCTGGCGCGCAACCAGCAGGCGACACTCGCCATCGTCGCTGATGCCAGCCTGGCGCTGGAAACCCTCACCGCGCGTATTGCCGGCGGCTTGGGCGAAGCGTATGACAAGACGGTTGACGCAGAGGCAGGCAAGACACGCGGCGCGCAGATCACCGCTGGGGCGCTTGAAGCCCTCGCGCTGCCCACTGACCCGGCCTTCGCGCCCTATGTGCCGCTGTTCGATACCCTGCAGCAAGCGCTGCCGGAGGCCATCTGGGTCGGCGATTCCTGCGCGACGGTCTACGCCGCCAACCACCTGGTCAGCCAGCCCGCGCCGCGCCGCTACTTCAATGCCTCTACCGGTTACGGCACGCTCGGCTACGGCCTGCCTGCCGCGATGGGCGCGACCCTGGGCCGCCCTGATTTGCCAGTGATCGCGCTGGTCGGCGATGGCGGCATCATGTTCACTCTTTCTGAGCTTGCCTGCGCGGTGGAAGAACAGCTGCCGGTGGTGATCGTGCTGTGGCACAACCAGGGCTACGAAGAGATTCGCCGCTTCATGGACAACGCTGGCGTTACGCGCCTGGGCGTCGACATCAAGGCCCCCGACTTCCAGCTGATCGCTCAGGGCTTCGGCTGCGCCGCCGTGGCGATCCACTCCCCCAGTGAGCTGGCGACAGCGATCAGCGAGCGCGACGCAAGCGCCCCGCTATTGGTGGAAATCGACGCGGCAGGATGGCAGCGCTCAATCGCAGAGTGAGCCTTGCTCGCCGCATTGCGTCACAACATGCGTCACAAAACTGAACAATGCCCGCCTGTGACCCTGAGGTGGCAGGCGGCAAGACACTCACATGTCAGGAACGTCCATGCACAAGCTCGATCAACAGTTCATCAACAACGAGTGGGTCAAGTCCCACGGCGAGCGTCGTCTGGCGGTCACCAATCCATTCGAAGAGACCATCATCGCCGAGGTGACGGCTGGCGATGCACGCGATGTGGAGGCTGCGGTCGCAGCTGCCGCCAATGCCTTCGAGGGCTGGCAGGCACTGAGTGGCGACGAGCGCGCAGTGTATCTGGAGGCTTTCGCGGAAGGTTTGACCTCTCGCCGCGATGCACTGGTGGAGCTGTCGTGTCGCAACAACGGCAAGATTCGCGCCGAGGCCGAGATCGACCTCGATGATGCGATTGGCTGCTACCGCTACTACGCCGAGCAGGCACGCACGCTGGATGCGCGTCAGGGGGCGGAAGTCGCGCATGATGTCGAAGGCTATGCGGCGCACAGCTACCAGGAGCCGGCAGGCGTAGTGGGGCTGATCACGCCGTGGAACTTCCCGTTGGTCACCAGTGCCTGGAAGGTCGCGCCGGCCCTGGCTGCGGGCTGCACCCTGGTGATCAAGCCATCCGAGGTGACACCGCTGCCGGAACAGGTGATGGCCGAGATCGCGCTGGAAGCCGGGCTGCCGGCGGGCGTGTTCAACCTGCTGCACGGTGATGGCGAGGGCATTGGCGGTCCGCTGACGCGTCATCCGCGCATCGACAAGATCTCCTTCACTGGCAGCAATGTGGTTGGTGAGAAGGTCATGCAGGCTGCGGCCTGCGGCACGCGCGGCGTATCGCTGGAACTGGGCGGCAAGTCGCCGATCATCGTGCTGGAAGATGCCAACGTCGAGGAAGCCGCTGACTGGGTGATGGCGGGCATCTACTTCAATGCCGGTCAGATCTGCTCTGCCACCTCGCGACTGCTGGTGCACGAGTCGGTTGCCGATGCACTGCACGCTGCGCTGGCCAATCGTATCGATGCCCTGGTGCTGGGCGACCCGCTCAACGCCGCGACGCAGATGGGCCCGATGACCAGCGCTCGTCAGCGCGACACCGTGCTCAACTATCTGAATGTGGCGCGCGAGGAAGGTCTAACCGCTCTGCGTGATGGTACCCATCGCAGCCTGCCAACCAAGGGCTACTTCGTGGCGCCGACGCTTTACACCGATGTGCCGGTGGAAAGCCGTCTGTGGCGCGAGGAGATCTTCGGGCCGGTGCTGTGCTCGCGCCGCGTCGCCGATGAGGCCGAGGCAATTCGCCTCGCCAACGACAGTGATTTCGGGCTGGTAGCCACGGTGGTCAGCGGTGATGCGCGACGTGCTCAACAGGTCGGCCGCCGTCTGCGTGCAGGCGTGGTCTGGTACAACAGCGAGCAGCTGCCGCTGGTGCAGGCGAGCTGGGGTGGCTTCAAGCGCAGCGGCATCGGCCGTGAGCTTGGGCCGTGGGGCCTGGCGGGCTATCTGGAGGTCAAGCACATCATCGGGCCGGTGCTCGACTGAACTGATGACTGAACTGACTCTCCTCTATTGAACAGAGGCAGAAAAAACGCCCCGCCTCGGTCATCAACCGAAGCGGGGCGTTTTGGTTTGGGGCGACGTATCTCAAGCAGGATCAGGAAGCACTCTCAATCCAGCCCTTTGACCAGCACGTGATGACTGACGGAGCCAGCAGTGCGCGCCTCAAGTGCCGGGCGGTATTCCGGGTCCTGCATGAAGGCCAGTGCCGCTTCACGCGACGGCCATTCGATGATGACGCGTGAGACAGCCGCCAGGCCCTCGCCTTCCAGCCACTCGTGCTGACTGGTACGTGCCAGGTAACGGCCGCCATGACGCGCCAGCGCTGAATGTGCCGGACCGGCGTAATCCGCCATCCACTCGGTGCTGGTCGGGGTGACATCGATAACGGAGTAATAGGCCATGGTGATTTCCCGGTAATGTAGCGTCAGCCAGACATAGAGCGTGCTGGAAGAACGCTAGCCTAATACCCGGTGCGAGTGGTGATAACCCGCCGCCACACACAATCACCTGGTGTTTGAGATTGAAAATGCCTGGCCCTGCACAGTGAGGGCAGTTCACGACTATTCAATGCAAGCTCAGCTGGCCGTCGCCGTCTGACTGATACCATCCCGCGCGCAGGACTGGCCACAATGACTGCCGTGAATGCTCAGCGCCTGCCAGGCATCGAAGGTGCTGAGATAGATATCGCCGCCGAGATTGGCCGGCAGCTCCGAGCACTTGAGGCGATCCATTACCGGCCCTTTCACTTCACTCAAATGAAGTTTCACGCCAGCGGCACTCAGACGCTCATTGATGACTTCCAGGCTTTCCAGCGCCGAGGCATCGATCAGGTTGACCGCCTGACAGGCCAGCACCAGATGCTTGAGCGAGGGGCGTTCGGCCATCAGCGCCAGCACCGTGTCTTCCAGATAGCGCGCATTTGCGAAATACAGGCTCTCGTCGATGCGCAGGATCGCCAGCTCGGGGTCGGTCTCCACCTCATGGCGCTCGACATTGCGAAAGTGCTCGCTGCCCGGCACGCGCCCGACCAGCGCACTGTGCGGCTGGCTGGTGCGCTTGAGATAAAGCCCCAGCGACACGGCGATACCGACAATGATCCCGCTCTCCACCCCATGCGCGAGAGTGATGATCAGCGTGATCATCAGCGCCGCACCATCACCCTTCGAGTAGCGAAAGGTACGCTTGATCGCCGCAATGTCGATCAGGCTGGTGGTGGCGACGATGATGATCGCCGCCAGCGTCGCGCGCGGCAGCCACGCCAGCCAGTCGGTCAGCCACAGGCTGGCGAGCAGAATGCCGATGGCGGTGAAGGCCCCCGCCAAGGGCGTGGCGGCGCCGGCATCGAAGTTGACGACTGAGCGCGACAGCCCGCCTGAGATCGGCATGCCACCGCTGATGCCTGCGCCCATGTTGGAGACGCCCAGCGCGATCAGCTCCTTGTCGGGGTCGATGCGCTGACGGCGCCGCGCGGCGAGGGTCTGGGCCAGTGCCAGCGATTCGACGAAGCCGACCACGCTGATCAACAGTGCCGAGATCAGAAGACCCGACCAGTCATGACTGACAAGGCTTGGCAGGCTGAGATCGGGCAGCCCAACGGGCACGGCACCGACTAGCGCCATGCTGCTCTTGCCCTGCTCAAGCTGTTCGCCCTGAACAAGCTGGCCCTGGTCAAACTGACCACTCAGCCCCCAGGCCAGCAGGCTGGAGACGATGACGGCGATGATCGGCGTGGTCTTGCACAGCATGCCCGCCGCGCTCTCACTCACCCGCAAGGCCATCAGGCCATGCTTGAGATGGCGGCGCGCGAGGATCAGCCACGCCAGGCAGCCCAGCCCGATGGCGAGTGTCGGCCAGTGCAGCTCTTGCCCGCCAGCCAACAGCGACTCGCCCATCGCAATCAGATTGCCGCCGCTGAGACTCAGGCCAGTAATTGGCCCGAGCTGACTGGCGATGATCAGGATGCCCGAGGCAGTCATGAAGCCCGAGATCACCGGGTGGCTGATGAAATTCACCAGCACTCCCAGGCGCAACAGCCCCATGGCGATCAGCATCGCGCCGGAGAGAAAAGCCAGAAGCAGCGCGGCAGCCAGCATCTCGGGCGTAGAGAGCACTGCGCCATCGGCGCCGCTCATGCCCGCGATCGCCGAGGCCGTCATCAGCGAGATGATCGCCACCGGCCCCACCGCCAGGGTGCTGCTGGTACCGAACAGCGCATACAGCACCAGCGGCAACATGCTGGCGTAGAGGCCGACCTGCGCTGGCAGCCCAGCCAGCAGCGCATAGGCCAGCGCCTGAGGCACCAGCATGACGCTGACGATCACTGCTGCCAGCAGATCACGCCCGAGACTGTGACGGTCATACTGGGCAAGCCAACCTGCCAGCGGCAGCCAGCGGGCAAGCGACGCCCCCTTTGCCTCGCGAACCGGCTCAGGCATCGCGTGACGCCGGACGCGCCAGCCATTCGTGGCCCTTGAGCATCAGGTTCCAGTAGATGAACGGCAGGCCACGTGCCTTGAGCTGCCAGGCCAAGCGAGTCGGACGCGTGCCGTCATTGACCCACTTGGGAAAGGTCGGCTGCAGTTCACCGCCGTAACCGAATTCCGCCAGCACGATTCGGCCGTTCTCCACCGTCAGCGGGCAGGAGCCATAACCTTGATAGCCTGCGGTGAGCGCGCCACCGGTCAGCGTGGCCAGCAGGTTCTCGACCACTACGGGGGACTGCTTGCGCACCGCCGCGGCGGTCTTGGCATTCGAGGTGCCGCTGACATCGCCCAGCCCGAAGATGTCGGGTTGGCTCATGTGCTGCAGGGTCTCGGGCTCGAGATCCAGCCAACCACCGGCGTTGGCAAGCCCCGACTCGGCGATCAACGCCGGTGCCTTCTGCGGCGGTACCACATGCAGCATGTCGAAGGACTGCTCGACGATCTGTGGCTCACCACCCTCCTCGGCCGCCGCCACCTCGAAGCGTGCCGTCTGCGACTCGCCATCCACCGCGACCAGCCGCTGATGGAACCTGACGTCGATGCCATAACCCGCGACCGCCTCTTCCAGCGCTGGCACGTAGGCCGGCACGCCGAACATCACGCCGCCGGCGTTATGGAAGCTGACCTCGAGCTGCGACAGGACATTCTCACGCTGCCAGTGATCGCAGGCCAGATACATCGCCTTCTGCGGCGCACCGGCGCACTTGATGGGCATTGGCGGCTGGGTAAACAGCGCCTTGCCGCCCTTGAGAGTCTGCACCAGCTGCCAGGTATAGGGCGCGAGGTCATAGCGATAGTTGGAGGTGACGCCATTCATTCCCAGCGTCTCTTCAAGCCCATCGATGGCGCCCCAATCCAGCTCCAGCCCGATGGCGATCACCAGGCGCTCATAGCGCAGGCGATGGCCATTGCCGAGGGTGACTTCGTGCGCCTCGGCATCGATGCCGGTGGCCGTATCGCGATACCAGTGCACGCCCTTGGGCATTACCGAGTGCATCGGCTTGCGCGTAAATTCCGGCGTGAAGATGCCGCCACCGACCATCGTCCAGCCCGGCTGATAGCTGTGCTGCTCAGCGGGTTCGACGATGGCGATGTCCATGCCCGGCTGGCGCTTGAGCAGACTGGCCGCCACCGCGATACCGCCGGCCCCGCCACCGATGATCACCACCTTGTGAGCGTTGGGTGCCAGACGGTGATTGGCGGCGCGAGTCGCCTCCAAGGCCGAATCAGCCCCCTGATTTTCACAAGGCGTCGTTGCAGAATCCGACACTGGCGCACTATCTGACGTGCTCTGGCTCATCGATAAGGCTCCCATCGCGAAAAATCGGCAAATTGAGTAACAAAATTACGTACGTGAGTAACACAACGAAGGTGTCTTCCCAGCGTGGCAGCCATCACACCTCATGGAAAGGCAGGTTGAGCGGAATCTTCAGATACGCCCGACCATTGCCTTCCACCGGCGGCATCTGGCCGGCACGCATGTTCACCTGCACCGCTGGCAGCATCAGACGCGGCATACCAAGTCCGGCATCGCGCTTGGAGCGCATGTCAACGAAGGCCTGCTCATCGATGCCGTCATGCACATGGATATTGTGCTCACGCTGCTCACCTACCGACGTCCGGCAGCAGAAGCCTTCACGTCCTTCAGCCGAATAATCATGGCATAGGAAAATTCGCGTGCTGTCAGGTAGCGAGAGCACCTTATGGATCGAGCGATACAGCGTACGCGCATCGCCACCCGGGAAATCGCAGCGCGCTGTGCCGTAATCGGGCATGAACAGGGTATCCCCGACAAAGACAGCATCACCGATCACGTAACTCACACAGGCGGGAGTATGGCCCGGCGTATGCAATACGCGGCATTCCAGTCCCCCGATCGCCAGACTGTCACCCTCTTCCAACAGTCGATCGAATTGACGCCCATCACGCGCGAAGCCCGCCTCAGCAGCAAAGATATCGGCGAAGATATCTTGCACTTCACGAATGCGCGCCCCGATCGCCAACTGGCAGTTCAGCTTGTCCTTGAGATAGGCAGCCGCGGACAGGTGGTCGGCATGGACATGGGTCTCGAGAATCCATGCCACCTCGAGTGACTCAGCCGCGATATGCGCAAGCAGAGCGTCTGCTGACTGGGTACTGGTACGCCCAGCGGGGTAATCGAAGTCGAGCACGGGGTCGATGATCGCGCACTGGCGAGACTGCGGGTCACGCACCAGGTGAGTGAAGGTGTTGCTGTCTTTATCAAAGAAGCTTTCGACGTCCGGATATTGCGTGGGCATGGTCCTGCCTCCCATGGGTCATTCGCTGGAGATTGATGTCAGCTTACGCCGCCTCCCAAAAGAATGCAAAATACAGAATAACCATATTCCATATTGATATATATAATACCGCATCTTTATAAACCATTGATATGAAATGAGATAAAGCCTTATCCGCAACAAAAATATATCTGAATTTTACTTTATGCATATAAGGTCTAGCAGATGAGGGCTGACATCACCTCTATGCTGACAATTGCCAGGTGACACGATTCACCTATACACTCTTAAACGATTCAAATGACACAACCACTTCCATCTCTCATTGGACGAGAAACGCCATGTCACGAATTCTCCAGTGGTCGATCACGGTCGCCCTTGCCGGCTTTCTGTTCGGCTTCGATACCGCCGTCATCTCGGGAGCGGATACCTCATTGCAGAGTCAATGGGGACTCAGTGACCTGACCCACGGCCTCATCATCATGTCGATGGCGCTATGGGGCACAGTGATCGGTGCCATCTTCGGCAACTGGCCGACCGACCGCTTCGGACGCCGTGCCACGCTGATCGGTATCGGCATTCTCTATCTCGTCTCGGCGCTGGGTTCCGCACTGGCCACCGACCCGTATGTCTTCTCATTCTTCCGTCTGCTGGGGGGCTTGGGTGTAGGCGCCTCATCCGTGGCCGCGCCTATCTACATCTCGGAGATCGCACCGCGAGAACGGCGCGGTGCGCTGGTCGGGCTCTATCAGTTCAACATCGTCTTCGGCATCCTGATTGCCTTCGTTTCCAACTACTTCATCGGCTTCATCGATGGTGAAAATTGGCGCTGGATGTTGGGCGTGGAAGCCGTACCGGCCGCGCTCTATCTGCTGATGATCTGCAAGGTGCCGCGCAGTCCGCGCTGGTTGATTCTCAAGCGCAACGATGAAGCGGCAGCGGCGGAGGTGATCAAACAGATCAACCCCAACGCCAATATCGCGGAAGAAATTGCCATTATCCGGGGTACGGAAAGCAAAGAGAGCGCCAAGCAACATACCCGCCTGTTCGCCTGGCGCTATCGCTTGCCGGTGCTGTTCGCCTTCCTGATCGCGGCCTTCAATCAGCTGTCCGGCATCAACTTCATCATCTACTATGCGCCGCGCATTCTGGCCGAGGCGCAGCTTGAATCCAGTGCTGCCCTGCTCTCTACGGCAGGCATCGGGGTCATCAATCTCGCCTTCACGATGCTGGGCATGTCCTTGATCGACAAGCTGGGTCGACGCACCTTGATCCTGATCGGCTCTGCCGGTTATCTGCTGTCGCTGTGCCTGATTTCCTGGGCCTTCTACCTCAAGGACTTCAGTGCCATGGGCGGTTATGGAGTCCCGATCCTGATGGCTGTCTTCATTGCGGCACACGCCATGAGCCAGGGTACGGTGATCTGGGTGTTCATCTCCGAGATCTTCCCCAACAAGGTACGCGCCATGGGGCAGTCCTTCGGCAGCTCCGTGCACTGGGTCTTCGCGGCGTTGATCGCGCTGCTGATGCCGACCATTCTCAGCCACTTCAGCGGCGGGCCGGTGTTCGCCTTCTTCGCCCTGATGATGCTGCTGCAGTTGGTCTTCGTACTGTTCTTCATGCCCGAGACCAAGGGTGTGTCGCTTGAGGAACTCCAAGGCCGTCTGATCCGTCCTTCGCGCAAGGAGAAAGAGCAGGAACAGGCCGCGGCAGTCGCGCCACAGGGTAACTGATGCCCTTGACGATTGAGCTTTGAGCCTGACTCAAAATCGCCCTCCAGACGCCGACACCCCGCCCTGTGCGGGGTGTCGGCGTTTATGGCTCTGGCAGCCATGCCCGTCAGGAGTCCCAGCCGAGCGTCGCCTCACGACATGAGAGCGGCTCCGCTACCAGCCTGTCCGCATGGCTTTCTCCCTCCTCCTGCGCTGACGTGCGCCAGATCGCTACGTGCAAATAGCGTGGTATCGTCGCCGGCTCAATCGCCAGCCACGACGGCGATTTCCAGCGCCAGATGTCGGGATTATTACGGATATATTCTTTGGTCTCGTCATTCTTGCCAAGCCAATTGAAACAGTGAAAAGATCGCTTCCGAAACGTTTCGGGTAACGGTTTCCGCTCACAGTTACCGCAAAGGAAAAGTGCCATGCCGCCGAACATCACACTCAAGCATCTCGCCAGCCAGCTGGGCCTGTCGGTCACGACGGTCTCGCGGGCATTGGGCGGATTCGAGGATGTCAGCGCCACGACCCGTGAGCGGGTGCAGGCCTATGCCAGTGAAGTGGGCTACAAACCCAATCAGAGCGCACGCCGCCTGAAGACAGGCCGCACTTCCTCGGTGGGCTACATCATGAACGGCGCCCAGGGCGACTTTCGTGATCAGTTCAACACCCGCCTGCTGGTCGCGTTGGGCCAGGCGCTGCACGACGCCGCACCGGAGCATGATCTCATCGTCACCACGGTGCCCGAGGACCGCGACGAGCTGGATACCTACAAGCGCTTCATCGATGGCGGCAAGGTCGATTCCTTCGTGGTGGCCCGTACCCGCATACAGGACCCGCGCGTCGACTTCCTGCTCGACAGCGGCATCCCCTTCGTCACTCACGGTCGTACCGGGCGCGCCAGCGAACACGACTGGGTCGACATCAATGCCGCCGATGGCTTCATGCGCGCCACCCGCCATCTGATTGGTCTGGGCCATCGCAACATCCTGTTCCTCAACTTCTTCAGCGACCTCTATACCGCCGTCGAACGTGAGACCGGCTATCTGCAGGCAATGCACGACGCCGGCCTATTGCCCAGCTCACGCCATTGCCCGCACGGCTATGCCAGTGCCTATCAGGTCGCCCATGAAGCGCTGTCCGGGGGCAACGCCCCCACCGCCTTCGTGTGTGCCAGCGACATCTTCGCCTACGGCGTGATGGAAGCGGTCAGCGCCTGCGGCCATGCACCCGGCAAGGACATCGCCATCATCGGCGCCGATAACCTGCCGCCGCAGATGTACCGCCAGCCCAGCCTCAGCACCCTGGACATCTCGTTCGAGACCGTCAGTCAGGCACTGATCGAACTGGTGCTGGCGCCGCAGGAGGGCGCGCCACGTCATCGCTGCTTCGATTACGACCTGCTGCTGCGCGATACCACTGCCTGAGCACACATGCCTGAGCACACAGGGCCATCGACAGACCTCACGACGCCAGACGCCTGACCGACAAACGCCTGATCTGAAATTGCCACTGACAGAACGTGGTCAGCGTGACGCCAGAAAAACAACACCCGACCGGGGAGACCTCCATGCGCAAGATGCCAACCGCCCTCGCTTTGCTGGCGCTGCTGGGCAGTACGTCCGCCCTCGCTGACATCACCTTCTTCAGCACCCAGGCCAGACCGCTGGAAGAGGCCCAGCAGATGCGCGAGATCGCGCTGGCACCCTACGCCGAGGCCATCAATTACATGCCGCAGGAGACGGGCACCTTCCTGTCACGTCTCGAGGCGGAGAAAACCAGCCCCGACGGCGCGCTGGATCTGCTCGGTGGGCTGCACGGCGAACTGGGGTCGCTGACGCCCAGCATTCTGGCACCGCTGAATGACCTGGAAAGCTCGCTTGCGGACACGGGCATCAGCCAGCAGTACATGACGCTGGGCAAGCTGGGCGGCGACCAGCAGCGCTACATTCCGTGGATGCAGGCGACCTACATCATGGCCGCCAATCGCAAGGCGCTGCCCTACCTGCCCGAAGGTGCTGACCTGAACGCGCTGAGCTATGACGAGCTGCTGGCCTGGGGCCGCAACATGCAGGAGGCCACCGGCAGCCCCAAGCTGGGCTTCCCGGCCGGTCGCAAGGGGCTGATCCACCGCTTCCTGGAAGGCTATCTCTACCCGTCCTTTACCCACTCGGTGGTGCGTGAGTTCCGCAGCGATGACGCCGTGGCCATGTGGCAGAAGTTCCGCGAGATCTGGGCGGTGACCAATCCGCGCTCCACCGCCTATGGCTTCATGCAGGAACCGCTGCTCAATGGCGAGGTGTGGGTTGCCTTCGATCACACCGCGCGCCTAAAGGATGCCTTCAACAAGCAGCCGGATCAGTACGTGGCCTTCCCGGCCCCCGCCGGCCCCAGCGGACGCGGCTACATGCCGGTGGTCGCCGGTCTGGCAGTGCCCGCCAATGCCACGAACCCCGACGCCTCACGCAAGCTGATCCGCTATTTGATGACGCCCGAGGCACAGATTCGCACCCTGCGCGCGACCAACTTCTTCCCGGTGGTGGAGGCAGAGCTTCCCGATGACCTGCCCGCCAGCATTCGCATGTCCGGCAAGGCGGTCGCGGCTCAGTCCTCCGCCGATGACGCCGTGCTCTCGCTGCTGCCCAGCGGCCTGGGCCAGCAGTCGGGCCTGTTCAACAAGATCTACCGCGATGCCTTCGTGCAGATCGTACTGCGCGACGCCGACATCGAGGAGACGCTGGATATCCTCGCCCCGCGCCTGCAGACGCTGATCAACAAATCAGGCGCAGGCTGCTGGCTCCCGGATACGCCCAGCGACGGCCCCTGCCCGGTCAAGTAAGCCGCTGGCGCCAGAACGCAACATCAAGAACGCATCACTCGCAACACAGCAGCAGCAACGGCAATCCCCAGACGGGTCGCCATGACGGAACGCCAACCCCTGTCATACCGACCCGGTGCCACCAAACCATTCCGACAAGCCATCACAACAACGCCAAAGGTGAGCAAAGATGAAGCACGATCGCTGGCTACCTTATTACCTGATCGCCCCCAGCCTGCTGTTCATGGGTGCCTTCTTTCTCTATCCGTTCATCCAGATCTTCGCCGAGGCCTTCACCAGCAGTGACGGCAATGTTGGCCTGGCCAACTTCACGCGCATCTATCAGGACTTCAACTTCTGGCCGTCACTCAAGAACACCCTGCTGCTGACCGGGGTCGTGGTGCCGCTGCAGCTTGTGCTGGCCATTGGCATGGCGCTGATGGTCACCAAGATGAACAAGGGCCGCGACAGCATCCTCTACATCTGGACCATCCCGCTGGGCATCTCCGATCTGGCCGCCGGCATCATCTGGCTGGCGATCCTCGAGCAGTTCGGCTTCCTCAACAGCTTCCTGAGCGCGGTCAGCGTGATCGATGCGCCGGCGTCCTGGCTCAACTATCAGAATGCCTTTGCGCTGTTCCTGGCCGTGGTGGTCGCCGAGATCTGGCGAGGGACCGCCATCGTGCTGGTGATCCTGGTATCGGGCATGGGGCTGATTCCCAAGGAATATGACGAAGCCGGTCAGGTGTTCGGCGCCAGCTACTGGCAGCGCCTGTGGAAGATCACCCTGCCGATGCTGCGCCCCAGCATCCAGTCGGCGCTGATTCTGCGCACCCTGCTGGCACTCGAGGTCTTCGCGGTAGTGATGATGCTGGGCGGCAGTGACATGCCGGTACTGATGAGCGAGACCTTCGACTGGCAGTTCCTCTACCAGCAGACAGGTGCCGCTGCGGCCTACGCGGTGTTGATCATGCTGATCTCGGTGGTCATCACCGGCTTCTACATCAAGTTCCTCAATGTGCCGAAGGAGGCCCGCTGATGAAATCCTCTTCTTCCGAGGCCGTCATGCCGTCATCGCTTTCGTCACGCGCAAGCGACTCCTCAGCCGACTCCTCAAGCCAGGTGGCACAGACCGCACACAAACCACGGCGCAATGACATGGCCTGGAAATGGCTGTTCCGGGCCGGTGTCTCGATTCTGGTGCTGTGGGTGCTGGTGCCCATCGCCCTGCTGATGCTCAACAGCATCAGCACGCCGGAGCAGATCACCGGCTGGCCCAAGACCCTGACCCCGGAGATGAGCTTCGAGACCCTCGACTTCTTCTGGCACTACCAGGGTGTGATCAGCGCGCTGGGCAACTCGCTGCTGGCCGCCGTCTTCACCATGGTGATCGCCATCGTGCTCGGCGCACCGGCAGGCTACGCACTGGCCCGCTTCGTGTTCCCGGGCATGAATGCCTACCGCATGATCATCATCCTGTCGCGGGCCTTCCCGATGCCGCTGCTGGCGCTGCCGTTGGCCGTCATCTTCATCCAGGTCGGCATCGATGACTCCATCCTGGGCCTGGCGATGGTGCACGCCACCCTGGCACTGCCGTTTGCGGTGCTGATCACCTCCAGCCTGTTCATGGGCATTCCGGTGGAACTCGAGGAAGCTGCCTGGCTGATGGGCTGCAATCGCTGGCAGGCCTTCCGTCGCGTGGTGCTGCCGCTGGCCGCCCCGGGCATCACCGCCTCAGCCGTGTTCGCCTTCGTGATCTCGTGGAACGAGGTGTTCGCCTCGGCGATTCTCACCGTCGAGAACCGCACCCTGACCGCCTTCCTGGTGCAGAGCCTTTCCGAGTCACCTGCCGAGATCAAGTATGCCGGTGGTCTGATTCTGGTCGTCCCGGCGCTGCTGTTCCTGTTCGCGATCAGGAAGTACCTGTTCAGCATGTGGGGCATTTCCAACCGCTAACGTACGCCCGCTCATCAGGCCAATGACCGGCGGCGATCTTCATCGTCTCGTGCTCGCGAGTTCACTTTCTCGCCGCCGCTCTCGATCAAAGGAGTCAGACCATGTCAGCCATCCAAATCAGCGCCGTACGCAAGCAGTTCGGCAAGCAGGAAATCCTCAATTCCATCGATCTCGAGATCCGCGACAAGGAATTCACCGTGCTGCTCGGCCCGTCCGGCTGCGGCAAGTCCACCCTGCTGCGCATCATCGCGGGGCTGGAATACGAGAGCAGCGGCTCCATCCGCATCGGCGAGCGTGAGATCACCTCGCTGGCACCGCGCGATCGTCGCATCGCGATGGTATTCCAGAACTACGCCGTCTTCCCGCACATGACCGTGGCGGAGAACATCGCCTTCGGCCTGCGCGTGCGCAAGGACAGCGAGGCGCATATCCAGCGCAAGGTGAAGGAAACCGCTGAACTGATGCATATCGAGGACCGCCTCGATCACTACTCCGGTCAGCTCTCCGGCGGTCAGCGTCAGCGTGTCGCGGTCGCGCGCGCCCTGGCGATGGAGCCGGAAGTGCTGCTGATGGATGAGCCGCTCTCGAATCTGGACGCCCTGCTGCGTCTGGAGATGCGCGCCGAGCTCAAGACCATCCTCGCCGCCTCCGACACCACCACCATCTACGTGACCCACGACCAGGTCGAGGCCATGAGCCTGGCGGACCGTATCGCGGTCATGAAGGGTGGCCAGATCGAGCAGTACGCACCGCCGTCCGAGATCTACCACTACCCGGCGACCGAATTCGTCGGCAGCTTCATCGGCAACCCGCCGATGAACTTCATCGCCCCGGATGCACGCTGGAATCAACCCACCAGCACTTCGCCGTCCGCCAGCCAGATCCACAAATGCGGTATTCGCCCCGAGGACTTCGAGGTGCGCTTCGAGCCCACCGAGAACTTCGCGCCGGTGCGCGTGCTGGTCTCGGAATTGTTGGGATCGCACAAGCAGCTGACCGCCCGTTTCGGCAACGAGATGATTCGCGTCAACGTGCCGAGTGATCTCGAGGTCGGCAATGGCAGCGACATCCACATCCGCCCGCTGGCCGAGAAGGTGCGCTTCTACGACCACAGTGGCCACCTGATGTCGGCGTAAGGCACCCCGACCCCTCTCTACCCAACCTTTCAGCCCAAACCTTTCATCCCGAACGGAGCCGACTTACATGAATGCCAAGCTCGACGCGCTCAGCGCTCACGACGTTCTCAAGCTCAACGACCTGGGCGGCTACACCGTGCCCACGCGTGGCCTCTATCCCTTCCAGTGGAACTGGGACGCCGCCATCACCGCGCTGGGCTGGCTGGCCGCCGGTGACGAAGCGCGTGCCTGGCGTGAGGTCGAGCGCCTGCTGGAAGGTCAGTGGGATAACGGCATGGTGCCGCACATCGTCTTCCACGGTGACGCGGAAACCTACTTCCCGGGACCGGAAGTCTGGGGCGTCAAGCATAGCCCATCGACCAGCGCCATTTCCCAGCCGCCTGTGCTGGCCAGCGTCATGAAGCTGCTGTTCGAGGAAGGCCGTGATCGCAGACTTGCCGAGGAAAAGCTGGCCGCCACCCTGCCCGGCGTCATTCGCTACCACCTTTGGTTCTACCGCGATCGCGATCCGGAACACACCGGCCGCGTGTGCAGCTATCACCCGTGGGAATCGGGCATGGATAATAGCCCTCAGTGGGATGGCCCGCTGGCTGGCGTGCCGCCGGTCGATGCTGAATACGTGCGTCGCGACACCGGGCTGGTCGATCCGTCCGAGCGCCCGCACAAGTACGAATATGATCGCTACATCTATCTGGTGAAGTTCTTCCAGCAGAATGAGCACGACGCCGAGGTGCTGTATCGCGACTGCCCGTACCGTGTCGAGGACATCAGCCTGATCTCCATCCTGCACCGCGGCACGCGCGACCTGATCGCGCTGTGCGAAGAAGATGCCGCCGGCCTGGGCCTGGTCAACACCCACGGAGAGGCGCTCTTCAGTCTCAAGCAGTCGCTGGCGCGCACCGAGGAAGGCGTGCAGGCGCTGTGGAGCGATGAGCTGGGCTGCTTCCTGAGCCGCGATGCGCGCGCCAACGTTCTGCTGGAGCACGTCACCACCGCCGGCATTCTGCCGCTGTTCGCCGGTGTCGCCAGCGGCGCCCAGGCGCAGCGCATGGGCGGACTGCTTGAGGAATGGCTGGAACAGGCGCCCTTCGGTGTCGCCTCCACCCACCCGGTCAGCACCCGCTTCGAGCCGAAGCGTTACTGGCGCGGACCGAGCTGGCTGCATATCAACTGGATGCTGGCCATCGGCTGCGAGGAATATGGCATGTCCCGCGAGTCCGACCAGATCAAGCAGGCCAGCCAGAAGTGCATCGAGGCCGCCGGCTACTACGAGTATTTCAACTCGGTAACCGGCGAAGGCTGTGGCGGTCGCGACTTCTCCTGGACCGCGGCGATGGACCTCTACTGGCTCAACCCGCTGGAGAGCTTCACTGCCAGCAAGGCGGCAGCCGGCGTCGTGGAGGCTTCCTGATGACTCAGCAAGCCTCTCAACTAGCGCAGGCACCGCAACAGGCACCGCTGACCAGACAGGCAGTACCGCCCATGCCGGCAACTTTCGCCAGCCGCGGCTTTCTGGACACGCATATCCGCTCGATCATGGACTTTTATCTGCCCAACGCGATAGATCATGAGCGCGGTGGCTACTTCCAGGCCTGGCGCGACGACGGCACTGTGTATGCGCCCGCGGCGCGTCATCTGGTCAGCAGCACGCGAATGGTGTTCAACTTCGCGATGGAATATCTGCGCAGCGGTGATGAGCAGTGTCTGGCCGCGACCCGCCACGGCATCGACTACCTGCGCAATGTCCATCTCGATCCGCAGACCGGTGGCTATCTGTGGTCGCTGAGCGAGCAAGGCGAGGCGGACCACACCAACCAGTGCTACGGCCTGGCGTTCGTGATGCTGGCCTATGCGACGGCCTATCGCGCCGGTATCGAGGAGGCTCGCGTCTGGCTCGAGGAGACCCGCGTGCTGATGGAAGACAAGTTCTGGTCGCCAGAGGCGGGGCTCTATGCCGACGAGGCCAGCGCCGATTGGCAGACGCTGTCCGACTACCGTGGCCAGAACGCCAACATGCATGCCTGTGAAGCCATGCTGGCCGCCTTCGAAGCCACCGATGAGGCGCACTATCTGGAGCGGGCCATGACCCTGGCCAGCAACATCTGCCAGCGTCAGGCCGCCAAGGCCGATGGCCTGATCTGGGAGCATTATGATCGCGACTGGAACGTCGACTGGGACTACAACCGCGACGACCCCAAGAACCTCTATCGTCCGTGGGGCTTCCAGCCGGGGCACCTGACGGAATGGGCCAAGCTGCTGCTGATGCTCAAGCGTCATCGCGATGACGACTGGCTGCTGCCGACCGCGCAGCGTCTGTTCGATACCGCCTTGGATCTGGCCTGGGACAGCGAGCGCGGCGGCATCTACTACGGCTTCGCGCCGGATGGCACCATCTGCGACGACGACAAGTACTTCTGGGTGCAAGCCGAGAGCCTGGTGGCTGCGGCGCTGCTGCACGAGGCCACCGGCAATTCACACTACGCCGAGTGGTACGAGCGCCTGTGGGGCTATGCCTGGCAGCACTTCATCGACCACCGGTACGGTGCCTGGTATCGCCTACTGAATGCTGACAACCAGCGCTTCGATGACCTCAAGAGCTCACCGGGTGCCAAGTGTGACTATCACAGCCTCGGCGCCTGCCATGAGCTGTTGCGCGTGATCACCCGCGACTGACCGCAGGCTGCTGTCCCGGGGCATGAATCTCTGCCCTGAACCAGCGGATGGCAATAAAATGACGACCCGACTCCCGCCTCTGCGGGGCGTCGGGTCGCTGCGTTCTGTTCGTTACGTTCGTGCCATCGAGTGCAGGTCGAACCGATGAGCTTGCACATCACGAGCTATTTTTTAGCACACCCATCGTGTTTCTTTAGAACACCGCTAATGACAATACTGAATTGCGCTGATCACCCCACGAGAGGGTGGCAGTCACCATCCGCGGGAATGACCCGACGCGATACCCGTCTCGAATGCTTCAAAACCAGCAGAAACTACAATAACAAGCGGAGTCCCACATGCCCCTTTCTCAACTACTGGACTGGCGGTTACACCTGCTGGTCGTGGTGCTGTCTCTCGGCGCCGAACTGATCGGTATTCTCAAGTTCCCGCTCGGCCCCGGCACCTTGCTGCTGTTGCCGCTGTTCTATGCCTTCATTGCCGCCGTACTGTGCAATCCGCACCTGTTCAGTGGTACCAAGCGCTTCATCCCGCCGGTGGTCAGCGCGGCAGCAGGGCCAGTCATCCTGTTGTCGATCATGCCGTTCATCGCCCGCTTCGGCTCCACCATCGGCCCGGCCATCGAGCAGCTGATCTCGGCGGGACCGGCGCTGATCCTGCAGGAGCTGGGCAATCTGGGCACCATGCTGATCGCGATGCCGATCGCAGTGGTGGTGCTCAAGATGGGCCGCGAGGCGATCGGTGCGACTTACTCCATCGCGCGTGAACCCAATATCGCGATCATCTCCGACAAATATGGCCTCAAGGGCCCGGAAGGTGTCGGCGTGATGGGCGTCTATGTCGTGGGCACCATGTTCGGCACCCTGTGGTTCGCGCTGATGGCGGGCTACCTGACCTCACTGGACATCTTCGATCCGCGTGCACTGGCCATGGCCTGCGGTGTCGGTAGCGGCAGCATGGTGGCGGCGTGTTCCGGCGCCATCGCCGGTGCCCTGCCGGAGATGGGCGAAGAACTGCTGGCCTTTGCCGGCGCCAGCAACCTGCTGACCTATGCCACCGGCCTCTATGTGTCACTGTTCATCGCCCTACCGGTTGCCGAGCGCCTGTTCCGCTTCTTCAGCCGCAAACGGACTGGCAACGATGACGCCATGAATGATGAGGAAGCCAAACTCGCTTCCGAAGCACTGGCCGAGGACCGTCCGGAGAACCAGCTGGGCAAGACAGCACTGGTCGTCGCAGCCGTCTGCGTAGTCGGCTGGGTGGTCAACACCATCAATGGTGCCAGCCTGATCGATGCAGCGCCCGGCATGCTGATCCTTTACGTGATGACCATGCTCGGTCTGCTGGTCGCCCGCGTCATGCCCTTCTACCTGCCGGCCATCGCCTGGGTGTCGCTGGTCAGCATCCTGATGACACTGCCGTGGTTCCCGGGCAGCGGCTGGATCACCCAGCAACTGGGTTTCGTCAACTTCCTTGCCATCGTCACGCCGGTACTCGGCTATGCGGGTCTGGCACTGAGCAAGCGAGAATTCAGCATGTTCCGCCAGGCGGGCTGGAAGCTGGTGATCATCTCCCTGCTGGTCTTCACTGGCACCTATATCGGCTCGGCGGTCGTGGCTCAGGCACTGCTCTGATCACACGGACTTCGCTTTTCGCTTCTCACTTTGCTTCACCCCTTCTCATCACTTTCACGCCGGCACTCCAGGGTGCCGGTTGGTACAGGAATTCAGCATGCAACTACCCGACAAGATCGACGAGGCACTGCTGCGCAGCTGGCGTCATGAGTTTCATCAACATCCCGAGACGGCCTTTGAGGAACACCGCACCTCGGCACGCGTCGCCGAGATCCTGCGTGCAGCAGGCCTGGAAGTCACCACAGGGCTTGCCGAGACCGGCGTGATCGCGGTACTGGACGGCAAGCTCGGCAAGGGCCAGACAATCGGCCTGCGCGCCGACATGGATGCGCTGGATGTCACCGAGGCCAATGCCGTCTCACATTGCTCACATACGCCGGGCAAGATGCATGCCTGCGGCCATGATGGCCACACCACCATGCTGCTGGGCGCGGCCTGTGAGCTGGCACGCAATCCTGACTTTGCCGGGCGCGTGGTGTTCGTCTTCCAGCCAGCCGAGGAGAACGAAGGCGGCGGACGTCGTATGGTCGAGGACGGCCTGTTCGAGCAGTTCCCGATGGACGCCATCTATGGCCTGCACAACTGGCCGGGCCTGGCACTGGGCGAAGCGGCCGTGCATGAAGATGCCGTCATGGCAGCCTTCGATGTCTTCACCCTCACCCTGACCGGCCACGGCTGCCACGCCGCCATGCCACATCTGGGCAAGGACACCATCCTGGCAGCCTGTCAGCTGGTCACCCAGCTGCAGGGACTGATCAGCCGCGAGACCCCCGCGCATCAGACCGCGATTCTCAGCATCACCCAGTTCCATGCCGGCGACGCCTTCAACGTGATGCCGGAAGAGGTCGAACTGCGCGGCACACTGCGCTGCTTCGACCCGACATTGCGCGCGCATCTGCAGCAGCGCTTCCATGACGCTGTCGATGCCATGGCGACCTTCCACGGCCTCAAGGTCAACTTCGACTATCAGCCGCGTTATCCCGCGACCCTGAATGCGCCCGGCCATGCCGAACGCTGCGCCAGCGTGCTCGAACAGCTGCCGAGCATCCAGCAGGTCCATCGTGATCTGCCGCCCTCGATGGCCTCGGAAGACTTCGCCTATCTGCTGCAGGAGTGCCCGGGGGCCTATATCTGGCTGGGCAACGGCGAAGACAGCGCCTCATTGCACAACCCGCACTACGACTTCAATGATGCAGCCACGCTCATCGGCGTCAGCTACTGGACGTCGCTGGTGCGTCAGCTGTTGGCCGTTAGCAGATAGCGGACGGCTGAGGTGAAGCACTGACGAAATAACCACCACTGATCAAGACAACCAGCGACACGGGCCCGGCGAGGAGTGCTGAGCATGAAGATCTGCGTGATTGGTGATGCGCCTATTGGCACTCGGGCAATACAGACGCTTGCGCATGCCGGAGTCGAAGGCGTCATGGCAATGGCGTCGCCTGAGGTGCAAGTCGTCAAGCGCCACTCGCCCTTCAGCGCCGAGGTCTATCTGATGGCGCTGGCCACATCACAACAGGTGCAGAAGGTACTGACGGGCAAGCAAGGCCTGCTGCGCAAGGCGCCACCAGGCAGCACTGTGATCGATCTTTCCAGTGGCGACGTCACGCTCAGCCGCGAACTGGCCGTGCAGACACGCCTCGCCGGCCATCACTGGCTGGAAGCGGCCACCAGTCGCAATCCGGTCGATGAGGCGAATGACAGCCTGACGCTGCTGATCGGCAGTGATGAGGCGACAGTGGCGCGTATGTCAGCGCTGCTCGACACTATCTGCACACACTATCTGCATGTCGGCGATGCCGGCTGTGGGCATGCGGCGGCGTTGGCCAATGATTACCTGCATGCCGCGCACCTGATCACCACCGCCGAGGCGGTCGCCATGGCCTATCGCGCGGGCGTGACACCCCAGGCGTGTATCGATGCCATCAACCTGGGCGCCGGGCGCAGTGCCGTGAGCGAGGTGAATTTTCCGCGTTGGGTGCTGCCAGGCCGCTACGACTCGGGGATCTGCACCGGTCAGCTGCGCCGCGACCTGCGCCTGGCGCGTAGCTTCGTCACCACGCTCAACCTGCCGGAAGGCTTGATGAAGGCGGTCTTCGAACGCTGTCAGCCGCCGGAGCTGTGTCCGGCGGACGAGGATGATCTCCATCATCTGTGCGATCGCTGGCTGAGCAAGGTGCCCGCTCAGCTGCATTCGTCTCGGCTGTCCACGCCAAAAGCACTCACGACCCAAAGTCCTGACACCAGAGCAGCTGCTATCAGCGCGCTTCCTGACGCGGACCACTGAATGCCGTGATCCAGCGTTCGAGATGGCGCAGCAACTGCAGGCTGGCACGCGGCATGCGCCGCCCGACCCGCGTGATGATATGTGCGCGGGCCTGGCGGAAGCTGGCGCACTCCACATCCCGCGCGATCAACACGCCCTCCTGAAGCTCACGCGCCGCGGCGAAGGCCGGCAACAGCGTGATGCACAGCTCGGAACGCGCCGCCTGCTTGAGCACTTCCATGGAATTGGTCTGCACCACCATATGCGGGCGCACCCCTGCCTCACGAAAACCATCGTCCATCAGCTGACGCACCCCGTGGCTCGGCCCCCAAAGCGCCATGGGGTGCTGCGCCACTTCTTCGAGCGTCAGCGCATGGGTCTCGCTCGCCAGCGGATGATCCGGCGACATGATGGCTACCAGCGGCTGCGGGCTTGAATGCCAGAAGCGCAGCTGGGGATGGACCCGCTCGTGATACATCAGGCCGATATCCGCCTCATCTTCGATCACGCTGTCGATGATGCTCTGCATGCTGCCGGTATCGACCTTGAGCGTGATACCCGGGTATTGCCTGCGAAAGGCCCGCAGCGGGCTATTGATGATATCCCCCACAAAGCCTTCACCGATGATCAGACGAATCTCGCCAGTCTCCAGCCGCTGATAGGCATCCAGACGCTCACCGAGATTCTGGTCAAGCTTCTCACGTTGCAGAATGTACTCCAGCAACATCTCGCCTACCCGCGTCGGCTGCACACCATCGCGGGTGCGCTCAATGAGCGACGCAGCCATGGCCTCTTCCAACAGACCGATCTGACGACTGACAGCCGAAGGGGCGATGTTCAGGCGCGCAGCGGCACGCCGAATGGAACCGGCTTCGACGGTAACTTGAAAATAGACGAGACGCTGATGCGGGATATCCATGAGGCGCTCTGCAAAGGATGGAAGAGGGTCTAAGTGAAGTAGTGCCAAGATAAGTGGAGAGTCTTCACACAAGACGCAGTCAGCAGAGTACCCGATATTCTGGCGTCTCGGGCAGCGCGCGGTTGAACTCACCCTCCCCCAACGCCATATCAAAACAAATCATCACCTAGTGCCTTCATTTCTGAAGATCGACCCGAGCCATCGCCTCGTCTCGTCTCCATGACAGCTCTCGCGGCTCTCTCTGCAGTGAAGGAGCTGACCTTGAGGGCAGGTAGACGCACCCGCCATTCTGAAGCCAGTGCGCGAATAGGCTAAGATGGTCCATCGCTTCACTGACTGTGCCTGCGTGACAAACCACACAGTCCTCATGACAAGGAGATTCAATATGCTGACCATCTCCAATTCGGTAGCGCTGGCCGACTGGGAAATCGACCTCACCCAGATTCGCGCCCAGGGCAATGGCGGGCAGAACGTCAACAAGGTCGCCTCCGCCGTCCATCTCCGCTTCGATGTGCAGCGCTCGACGCTGCCCGGCTTCTACAAGGAGCGCTTGATGCAGCTGTCGGATCAGCGCATCAGCAAGGAAGGCGTCATCATCATCAAGGCGCAGAGCCATCGCACCCTCGAGCTGAACAAGGAAGATGCGCTGGCGCGCCTCAAGGCGATGATTCTGGAAGCCGTCAAGGTACAGAAGGCGCGCCGTGCGACAGCGCCAAGCAAGGGTGCCAAGCGTCGCCGCGTCGACAGCAAGACGCGCAAGGGCAAGATCAAGGCCATGCGCGGCAAAGTACAGGACTGACCCCGCCGAGGGCGGCGGCCAGCTCACAGTTCACGTCAGGGACGACAATTCATGCGCAACATCATCAGCTCGGCCGTGCTGGGCGGCCTGCTGGCCGTGGGAATGGTCTGGAGTGGCAGCTACCTCAAGCAGGCCGCACAGGTATGGGAATCTTCCAGCCGTGTGGTCACGGTCAAGGGGCTCGCCGAGCGAGAGGTCAAGGCCGACCTGGCCCTCTGGCCGCTGCACTTCAGCGTCAATGCCAATCAGCTGACAGGCCTTCATGAGGCGCTGGCAAATGACGAGCGCAAGATTCGCGCCTTTCTCACCGCCCGGGGCTTCCCCGCCGACCAGGTCAGCGTAACCTCCCCTCAGGTAACTGACCTCTACGCCAACAGCTATAACGCCCAGCGCCCGGATGAGCGCTATCGCGCCGAAGCCACGGTGCTGGTGCGCTCGCCCAAGGTCGACCTCGTCAAGCAGAGTGCCTCACTGACCGGTGAGCTGGTGCGCGAGGGTATCCTGCTGTCGGCTGACTATGCCTATCGCACCGAATTCCTGTTCACGGGGCTTGAAGCCATCAAGCCTGACATGATCGCGGCCGCGACCGCGGATGCACGACGCGCCGCCCAGCAGTTCGCAGAGGATTCCGGCAGTACGGTCGGTCACATCAAGCATGCCAGCCAGGGCTATTTCTCGATCTCGGATCTCGACAGCTACACCCCTGACATCAAGAAAGTCAGAGTCGTGACCACCATTGACTACACCCTGAGCCACTGATCACCGCACGGCGCCAATCACTGTACTGGCGCCGCCACCCGCTGTCAGAAGCGGCGACGCCTCTCGACAGTCTCCTTCTTCGCCGTATGGAGTCCCCATGTCCGATACCCCGCTGAGCAAGACCCAGACGAGCTTCTATCGACGCCTGTTCGTAGCCCACCTCATCGCGCATGACATCGCCAGCGTACCGGCCATCATCGCGGCCACCGGCATGCCGCGGCGTACCGCCCAGGACACCATCACCGCCCTGGGTGAGCTCGAGATCGTCTGTGAATTCCAGCGCGAGGAAGGCCAGCGCAACAATATCGGCCACTACGTGATTCGTGACTGGGGGCCGATCAATGCCCAGTGGGTGGCCGACAACGCCGAGCGCCTGCAGAAGGCGCTGGGCTATGCGTGAGAGGCGCGAGCTTGACCGAACAAAGAGGGCCGAGAAGTTAAGGTCGAGAAATGAGCGTCAAGGGATGGCTCTCAAGAATGAGGCCTAATGCATGATGGATGACATATGACGGCCGAGATCCTGGGCAGTGCCGTTCAGCATGGCGTGATCGCCATGCTGATCCAGCTGGCGCTATGGCCGCTGTTTGGCGTGTGGTCGGCAGGTGCCATCGCCGTGGCCCTCTTTCTGGGCCGCGAGATCGCTCAGCATGAATACAAGGGCGACGGCCCCAAGGCGGAGAACTGGGACTACGGCCTGCTGCAACACTGGAACCTGGATTCCTGTCTCGATGTCGCCCTGCCGCTGCTCTTCTGTGTGAGCCTGGCCAGTTTGGTCTGGGCGCTCAGGTACTATCGAGTCCGGACATGATCCTGCGCACGCCTTGCGAATACATGGGGCGTGTAAATGCACGGCGAAGAATGAACGTCGTAAAAAGTGTGCGCCGTAAAAAGTGAAAAACCTGCGCAGTCTTCTCTGAACTGCTCCCCTTCCCCAGCGCTGCGTTCTACCCTTCCTTGACCTGCTCGTTTTTCTTTTCCTGGCTGCCTATTTGGCACTGCGCTCGCCTGTCTCATGCCTGCATCTGGCCTACTTTTCATCTCAGCACGGCGCAACGACATTCGCTGAAGAGCGTTGCCTCAAGAATCATCAACCAACAGCAATGCTGGTGACACTGCGCCGTGCGGCGCTCGACGCAGTGGCGGAAGGCGCAGAGGCAGCACGACGACGCAGTGGATGTCGAGCACGATCCTGCAGGTAGGCCGAGAGCGTTTCCGGGCGAAGCCGGGATGCTGGAATACGTAATCCTCGGTGATGATCGACAGAAATTCAGCACTTCGCGCGCCTGCGACCTCAAACCCCAGGATGAAGTGTCGCGACTGAGAGACCTCGAAGCAGTAGTTTTCGGCGGCCACTGCACAGGTCTGTACCACATAGCCTCCGCCCAGCTGTTCTCTGAGGATGGATCGTTCGGGATTGAATCGAGATGCCGTGTAAATGTCTATGATTTTCATTATCACCCCCAATATCGACTGGCGCAGTATATACGAAAACCCTAATACTTACATGCTTAGAGAACTCATCCTTCCTACCCTGCCCTTCGAACCGGCAGAAAATTGATCCACATCAACTCAAGCGGCAGCATTTTCAGGGCCGATTTCAGCGGCATCTGCCTGGATCAACAGAAAAGCACTTTCGCGAGCACAGCGCTGATTGAATTGAGCTCAGGGGCCAGGAAAGTGAGCAATACGGACGAAGGCGAGATGCGGGAGGCAGGCTGATTGTCGCGAGAAGGGAAATGAAGAATGGAAATGAGGGGCGGAGAATGGAAAAGAAGAGCGCAGAGCGAATAGTGAAGAGACAGGCATCTTTTCGACATGCGAAAACGCAAAAAGGCCATCCGTCTCCGGATGGCCTTTTCACTTGAATCTGGTCGGGACGACAGGATTCGAACCTGCGACCTCTGCAACCCCATTGCAGCGCGCTACCAAGCTGCGCCACGTCCCGACAGTGCCTGGAAGAGCTTCCCCCTCAAGACGAGACGTAATGTACCGCATTGATCTCAAAAAGAAAAGCAGGAATCTCACATTTCTTTACCTGCGTCGTGATCTGGTGTCGCAGTGACGCCTGAATCCGCTGTCGGCATTGCAAAATGCCCAGGTGCGACGCATGTTCATGAAGCAGCCATTCGTTGCGCACCTTCGAATGCAGCGCCCCATAAACGACAATCGTCCAGGAGTTACCTACCGATGATCCAATTCACGCTTACGACCACGCTCAAGAGCGGCACCACTGTCAGCGGAGACCCCATCAAGGTCAGCGCCGACAGTGCCCCTGCTGCCGGCAGCCAGATCACCAAGGGGCAATGGCCGGCACTCGATGCCCTGTCGCCCAACTTTCCGGTGACGGTAACGGGGGTCGAAGAGGATGACGATGACAACATTCTCTTGCGCCTCAAGGAAGCCGATAGCCCGGATGCTAACGACCCCGATAGCTACCGCTACACGCCTTGGAAATAAAGGAGACTGCCACAAGCCACACAAAATCGCTCCGGGTAGCTGACGAGATACGCACACTGCAGGTAGCTTTTGCGCCGCTTCAGCAAAACTACTGAACGCCATTGCGCATGACGCTATATACGGCAATCTTTTGCCTTCCTCTGCGTTGGTATAGGGTTAACAAGCTTATCGTTGGCTCCAGCGAGGTGTGACTGATGATGGGGCGTAGTATTATCCAGTCTTTCCCAAGTGGTGCCTGCTGTGCACTGAAATCTCGTTACCCGAGGTCACATGGTCAGCCCATTGAAAATGATAGTTTCCTCTTGGCGGTGGCTGGTTGGTGGGACCGGATCCGCGCGTGAGACACTCCACCATGGCTTTCTCGTATCCGCTATCTTCATCGGGTTGATCTCTGCCCTCTTCAATTCCCTGCTGGACCTTACCCTACCGGCGTATAACATCGTGCTGACCATCATCAGCGCATGCATCGCTCTAATTTGGTATCGCTCGCGCTTTCATGGTGAATTTCAGCGTATGGCCTGGCTGTTCTGCACCTTGGTGACCTTTGTGATGCTACCGGGCAACTGGTTGTTCAATCATGGCGCGACCGGCCCGACCCTGCTGTTCTACTTGATGGCATCGGCTTATGTGCTTGCCGTACTCCCCGACAACCCCAGGCGCCGGGGCGTCATCATAATCGGTCTGATGTTCATGCCTTGGGGGTTGCTGGCGTTTGAACAGGCAAGACCGGGACTGGTCAGTGCCTATCCATCCGAGGGCATGCGCTTCCTCGATATGGGCTTCAGCTATACGCTGTCCTTCGGACTGCTCAGTGTAGTAATTGCCGGATACGCCAAGCGCATCCACGAAGAGCGAGATATCGCCAATGCCTATGCCGCACGGCTCGAGCGCCTCAGCATGCTGGATAGCCTGACTGGCCTCTACAACCACCGCGCCATCCACGAACAGGCCAAAGCCTGGATCAGAAGTTCGCAAAGTGCCTGCCTGCTGATCTGTGACCTGGATCACTTCAAGATGATCAATGACAACCACGGGCACCCTTACGGCGACACAGTACTGGAAGAGTTCTCACGCCATGTCAGCCAGCTGACGCAGGAATTCTCAGGGGAAGCGGGACGCTATGGCGGCGAGGAGTTCATGATCCTGATCCCCGGGACCTTGGCGACGGCTCGCCAGTTCGATAGAAACTTGCGGGAGCGCTGCGAAGCCTCGCCTCTGCTACATGGCGTAATCCTCTTCAGCACCGGCGCCAGCGAATTGCACGCCGATGATACCCTGCCGAGCTGGGTCAAGCGCAGCGATGACGCCCTCTATCACGCCAAGGAAAATGGCAGAGGCCGCCTGATGGTCGACAAGGACCTGAGCGTCATCTAAACCTCGATCCTACTTTCTTGGACCGGCTGAGCCATCCCCAAACACATCGCCCCCGCAAGCTTGGCTTGCGGGGGCGATGTGTTTGGGGTCTGATGCGAAGCCACTACACCCAACGCGAGGCGAGGCAGATGCCGCTCAGCGCTCGCCCTTCAGCCACTCGAGGTTGATCTCGTGCTGGCCGTTGTCATCGGTGATGAAGATGGTGCCTTCGGAGATCATCACGGTCCACTTGATGTTGCGTGGCAGCGACTCGGTTATGGCGTCCAGCGAACCTTCCGGCACGGCCGCGATGTTAAGGTTGGAGAGCCCCGCCACTGCCGGCACGACCTTGGTTTCCCACACGCGCAGGCTGCCATAGGCCAGCAGCGAGGTACGCTCGGTGCGGCGCGAGCACCAGGTCAGGCGCTCGGCATCCGGCTGACCGACTTCGATCCAGTGCAGGACACGACCATCGAGGCTCTTTTCCCACAGCGCCGGCTCATCGACATCGGACAGGCCGCGACCGAACGCGATGTTCTCGCTGTACCACAGGGCGTGGCCCAGCAGGCGCACGCAGAGACGCAGTTCGGTTTCGGAGGGATGACGAGCCACCGTGAAGCGCAGGGTCTCGTAGACGCCGCGATCCAGGTCGGTCAGCGACAGATCCACCTTGTAAGGCGTGGAAGACAGGGCCATGAAAATCTCTTCTTGAAAAGGCAAACGTCTCGGAAAGGCGATGGCAGGGATACATTCCCGATAAAGCACCATGCTCCTCGACTGAACCACGCGCGTGAAAGTGCAAACGCGTGGGTGCGGAGCGCAGAGTCTACCCTAGCCGGGCCCTGAACGCCCGACTCCTGCCTAGCATGCCAACCCTCAGGCGAGGTGACGCGCTACCAGGGCATCAATGGCCTGGATATCGCTCAGGCTTTCGCGCACCATGATCAGCTCGCGCCCGAGCGCCAGCGCCCGCCGCTCGGCGCGTGCGCGGGTGGTCTCATCGCTGATGGATTCGAGTTCCAGAATATGCGCAAGCCCCACGGTACGACGGATCAGCTCACAGCCGGCGTAACCGAGCGCATCCCGCAACATGCGAGCCAATAGACGCTCAGCCACGCCCGGCGCAGCGAAGCTGGCATCCGGCGTGTTGGCAGCCTGCTCACGATACTCACGAGCGAAGTTATCCCAGCTGGCGACCGCCTGGGCGCGCAGCTGGGCCACGTAGTCACGCTTGTCGCCCTGCTCTCCCTCAAGCTCGGTATGCGCACAGGCCGCCAGCCACAGTGCCGCCAGCCAGCTGCCGATATCGAAACCCGCCGGACCGAAGAAGCCGAATTCCGGATCAATGACCTTGGTGCTGTCTTCACGCACGAAGATCGAACCGGCATGCAGATCGCCATGCAGCAGTGCCTCGGGCGCGGACAGGAAACGCTGCTTGAGCTCCGCCACTTCAACCTTCAAGGCGGCGTCCTGCCACAGGGTTTCGGCATCCGCGCGCAGCGCCGGATTGATGCTGTTGCGCTCGTGATCACAGAACGGATCGATGAAGAACAGGTCTTCGGTGATCTTGCACTGATCGGGATTGATGAAACGTGCGACACGCGCCTTCTTGTCGTGGGCATCGAGTGCCAGGTCGCTGCTGCGATACAGCGTGGTGGCCAGAAAACGCCCCATCTGCTCGCCCAGCCGCGGCAATGACGCGCGCGCCAGGAAGGCATGGCGCAGATTGCGGTGATCGCCGATGTCTTCCATCACGATCGCTGAGCGAGCTTCATCGAAGTGATGAAGCGCCGGCACCAAGTCCGGCGCGCAGTCGGCCTCGAACTGCAGGGTTTCCGCCTCGATACGCACGCGCACCAGCGACAACGGCCAGCTTTCGCCGATGATGCGCACCCAGGGCAGACCCTGCTTGACGATCACCGAGGCGGAGCGGTCCGGCGTGCAGACGCGATAGACATAGTTGATGTTGCCGTCGCCGATCTCTTCGACTTGAAGTTCTTCAGCGGTCGCGAAGGCCGGATAGCGCGCGCCGACGTGCTGGCGCGCGAAGGCGATCACATCCGCATCATCGCGAAACTGATAATCGATGGAATAAGCAGTGCTAGCGGCGGGGTCTTGAACAGTCATGGCAGGTCTCAGCGCTGAGTCATGAAGTCGCCGGCCCCGACGGCCCTTCGCGTGCACGGCACGTGAAGCACCTCCAGGCTCTCACCTTATTCCTACCGGAAATAAGAGGGCGATCAGTTATAGCGAGAAGATGCCTGCTGGCGCGACGATTGGCAAGACCTGCCGAGTGAGTTTTGCTCAGCTCGGCAGGCGCTTGTCGCATTCAGGACTTCGCATGCAGGACTTCGCATACGGGGTGCTGCATTACTGGATGGGCGCCAGCAGATAGGCCGCCCGCGAGACCAGCTTGCGCCACATCGGACGTGCATCCAGCTCTTCGCAGCTGATTTCACGACAGTGGCGGAAGTCTTCCTCCAGCATCGCCTCCACTTCCGAGGCGAACTGGTGATCGGGCACGAACGCCGTGATCTCGAAGTTGAGGCGGAAGGAGCGATTGTCGAGATTGACGGTGCCGATGGTCGCCGTATGGCTGTCCATCAACATCACCTTCTGGTGCAGGAAGCCTGGTTGATAGCGGAAGACACGCACGCCGGAGCGAATCATCTCGGATAGGAACGAGAATGCCGACAGGAACACCAGCAGGTGATCAGGACGCTCAGGAATCATCACCCGCACGTCCACCCCGCGCAGTGCCGCGATCTTGAGCGCATCCTGCACGCCCTGGTCCGGCACGAAATAGGGGCTGGTGATCCAAATGCGACTGACAGAGGAGTGTATGGCCTGCTGCACCAGCAGACTGGCCGTCTCGCGACGATCCGCCGGGCCGGAAGGCACGATCACCACATGCTGACATTCGTCACAGCTGATCTGAGGCTGCCATTCGAGCGACAGCACCTCACCGGTCGCCCAGTGCCAGTCTTCCCAAAAGGCTTCCTGCAGGCCCATCACGCTAGGCCCCTCGAGCTTGAGGTGGGTATCGCGCCAGGCGCCGTAGCGCTCGGAATGGCCCAGATATTCATTGCCGACATTCAGCCCACCAACGAAGCCGACGCGCCCATCGATGACGGTGATCTTGCGGTGATTGCGGAAGTTGATCTGGAAGCGATGGCGCCAGCCGCGCGAGGAATTGAAGGCGCTGACCTCACACCCAGACTCCATCAGATCTTTCAGATAGCCGTCGGGCAACTTGCGCGAACCGATCTCGTCATACAGAAAGCATACCCGCACGCCGCGTTCGGCTCGGCGCATCAACTTCTGCTTGAGGCGTATCCCCAGCTCATCGTTGCGCACGATGAAGAACTGGATGAGGATGTAATCCTCGGCGGTATCGATGGCATGGAACAACGCATCGAAGGTGTGTTCGCCATTGATCAGCAACTGGGCGCGGTTGCCGGTGGTGACCGGCATCATCGCCAACCGCTCGATAGCATCAAGATGGGTGGGATTGCCGCCCAGCGGGCGTGACAGCCACGGCGAAAGCTTAGGGCGAAAGCGCATCAGCACGCGGCGCATGGTCGAGTCGCGCTCCTCACGAGCGCTTACGTAACCATAGAAGCGTGGACGTCCGAACACCCAGTAAAGTGGCAGCGCCACATAGGGGAACGTCAGCAGACACAGAATCCATGCGATCGCCCCTTGTGAAGTGCGGCTCGACATCAGGGCCATGACGGCGGACATGGCACCGAGGATATGACTGGTCAGCAGTAGAAAGCCGAGTAGCCAGGCGGTCATTGCAACTCCATTGCAGGCGTCAAGGTTGCAAGAGTATGCCACAGCAGCGAGCGCGACGATGCCGTTGCGTTGGCGCTCATGAAGATGTCTTGAGCGCCGCAAAGCCAAGAACCCCGCCGATGATCGATCACGGGCGGGGTTCTTCGGGTCATGTCACAAGGACGTGACGAGTCATCACTCGGCCGTCATCAGGCGCGACTGGCGATGATTTCCTTCCACTTGGCCGGGCCCGTCTGATGCACGGAGACGCCCGCGCTGTCGACGGCCACGGTCACCGGCATATCTTCGACCTCGAATTCGTAGATCGCTTCCATGCCCAGGTCTTCAAACGCCAGCACGCGTGACTTCTTGATCGCCTGGGCGACCAGGTAGGCAGCGCCGCCGACGGCCATCAGGTAGCTGGACTTGTTGTCACGGATGGCATCGATCGCGGTCGGGCCACGCTCTGCCTTGCCGACCATTCCCAGAAGGCCGGTCTCTTCCAGCAGCGTGCGCGTGAACTTGTCCATGCGGGTCGCGGTGGTCGGGCCAGCCGGACCGACGACTTCGTCACGGATCGGGTCGACCGGGCCGACGTAGTAGATGAAGCGACCCTTAAGGTCGACCGGCAGCTGCTCGCCGCGTGCCAGCATCTCGGTCATGCGCTTGTGAGCGGCATCGCGGCCGGTCAGCAGCTTGCCGTTGAGCAGCAGGGTGTCGCCCGGCTGCCAGCTCTGCACTTCCTCGGGCGTCACGGTATCGAGGTTGACACGCTTGACGCTGTCGCCCGCTTCACGGGTGATTTCCGGCCAGTCTTCGAGCTTGGGTGCCGGCAGTTCTGCCACACCGCTGCCATCCAGGGTGAAGTGCACGTGACGGGTCGCCGCGCAGTTCGGGATGATCGCCACCGGCTTGTTGGCCGCGTGGGTCGGGTAATCCATGACCTTGATATCTAGCACGGTGGTCAGGCCGCCGAGGCCCTGAGCGCCGACGCCAGTGGCGTTGACCTTCTCAAACAGCTCGAGACGGATCTCTTCGGCGCGGTTGGAGGCACCACGCGCCTGCAGCTCCTGGATATCGATCGGCTCGAGCAGGGACTCCTTGGCCAGCTGCATCGCCTTCTCGGCGGTACCGCCGATACCGATGCCCAGCATGCCGGGCGGACACCAGCCAGCGCCCATCTTCGGAATCTGCTCCAGCACCCAGTCGACCACGGAGTCGGACGGGTTGAGCATCGCGAACTTGGACTTGGCTTCGCTGCCGCCACCCTTGGCCGCGACGTGGATCTCGACGCTGTCACCCGGCACCAGCTTGTGGTGGATGATGGCCGGCGTGTTGTCCTTGGTGTTGGCACGCTTGCCGTCCGGGTCTGCCAGCACGGAGGCACGCAGCACGTTGTCCGGCAGCAGATAGGCACGACGCACGCCTTCGTTGACCATGTCATCCAGGCTCATCTCGGCCTCGAAGCGCACGTTCATGCCGACGTGAACGAAGACTGTGACGATACCGGTGTCCTGACAGATGGGACGATGACCCAGGGCACACATCCGGGAGTTGATCAGGATCTGCGCGATGGCATCCTTGGCGGCAGGATTCTCTTCACGCTCGTACGCCGCGTTCATGGCGTCGATGAAATCCTTCGGATGGTAGTAGGAGATGTACTGCAGCGCGTCGGCGACGCTCTGGATCAAGTCATCCTGGCGGATCACGGTCATCAGGATCGGCTCCTCAAGGGCAAGCGATGGGAAAGACAGACACACTGGCGCGGAGGGCACAGGGGCGATTACTGTTGTCAGGCACGGCAATCGCGCCGCCACGGGGCGAGCGTCAGGTCAGGTGCGCAGGATTATACCTCATGCGAGCACGAGGCGGCAGAGCGAATCCTGCAACCCGCAAGTCATGAGAATTCAGCAGGTTATGGCCCAATCGGTGTGATGCCCTCCGCCCGGAGCCGCCTGCTTCGCTGCCGGCAGTCGCGTGCATCGCAAGGCGACTGCCGCCGTCCCGTTGCGGTAACGTCTTGTCATGCAGCCCCCTTCTCCAGCCACGATGATCGCTCAATGACGCTACGCTCCTGTTCACCACGTCCCTGCTCGCGACGTCTGCTCCCGCTGGCCGCTGCCGCGCTCACTGTGTTGCTGGCAGGCTGTGGCACCCAGCCAGGTTCTAGCGCAGGTGACGAAAGCGATGCCTTCGACTGGGTGAAATCTTCTCCCCAGGGCCAGAGCAATTCGCGGATTCGCCATCTGGTGCTGCACTACACCGATGATGATCTGCGCGGCTCCCTGGTCAGCCTGACTGGCCCTCAGGTCAGCGCGCATTATCTGTTGTCGGCACCAATGCCCGAAACTGGTCTGCCGCGAGTCTATCCGCTGGTGTCGGAAGCGCGCCGTGCCTGGCATGCCGGCGTCAGCCATTGGGGTGAGCGCAGCAACCTCAATGACACCTCCATCGGCATCGAGATCGTTAATGCCGGGCCTCTGGCACTGGTGCCACTGCAGGCAGGCGAGCAGGAAGATACCAGGGCGGCGGTCGCCAGACGCTGGTCCTCCTCGCGTGACTTCGCACCGTGGAGCGAGGAGCAGATCACTGCATTGATCGCGCTGCTCAAGCCCATCATCGCACGCCATGGCATCAAGGCGGTGGATGTCGTCGGGCATTCTGACATCGCCCCTGAGCGCAAGACCGACCCCGGCCCGCGCTTCCCCTGGCAACGCCTGCATGACGCCGGCATCGGCGCCTGGCCGCGCAGCTCTGACGTGCTGTGCTTCCAGCGTCAGTTGGCAAGCGAGGGGCTCCCATCACAAGAAGTTCTGCTCACGGCGCTCGCGCACTACGGCTATCCGGTGGACGCCGCACGTCCCGAATTGGCGATTGCCGCGTTCCAGGCACATTTTCGCCCGGGGGCGATCAGCGGAGTCTTCGATGCCGAGAGTGTCGCGATATTGCTGGCGCTCAACACACGTTACCGCCAGTCGCTTCATTGCCAGCAGCTCTAAGGCCGCCAGGTAGAAGGCCGGGCTAGTCATGTGAATGTCACCCAGCTGTCACATTTCTGACGCAGCATCAATTCATCCATGACACGTCAAACAGATTTGCATGGCACTTTAACGACCGCCGTCTACTCTGGGGTGAGGCATGACCAGAGAGGGTCATGGACAGACAAGCTAGCGACTGGCTCGGAGAAGCCGGAATACCCCATCACAATGAGGTTCATCATGGCTGACAACATTCTCAGTGCAATACCTGACACGGCAGCAGACATGACAACACCCGCTACATCCCTCGGCGCTCTCGGATTCGTCGTCTGTGATGACAATCGCATCTACGGTGCTGGCATGAGCGAAGAAGACTGCCTCGACAACGCCCTCGAGTGCCTGTGCGGCTACTGTGAGCGCAGCGCGCTCAAGAAGATGCTTGAACTGTGCCAAGCCGGCGTGCGCTATCCCCTGCGCCAGCTGCCCGCCAGTCAGGCATGCGTCAACAGTTGCCAGGCCTCAGGCCCCACTGATCATTACCGCATTCATGACGGTGTCGCCTACATGCCCGAAGAGTTTCCCGAATCGCTCTCTGCCTGACCTCTGTTCACGCAGGGCACTGACACAGAGGCTGGCGCAGAGCCTATAACAAAACCTGTCAAAGGTCTGGTGCGTTAAGCACACCACTGACCGAGTCAGCCTTTTACCTCTCTTACCCCTCCTTCCACCTCATCCTCATCTCGAGCGCAACAGAAGACGCCGCCCCAGACACTGACGATTCAGTACCGGGGGCGGCGTCTTAGTTTGATGAACCGGACCACTGCCATCCCTCGGAAAGTCTTGGCGAGGGCTGGCAGTCGATCGACCTCCGAGCGATCAGCCTCCGAGATAGGCGCGGCGTACATCGTCATTGGCCAGCAGTGCTTTGCCGCTATCCGCCAATACCACTCGACCATGCTCCAGCACGTAACCGCGATCGGCGATCGACAAGGCACGATGGGCGTTCTGCTCCACCAGGAAGATGGTGGTGCCCTGCTCACGCAACTGCTCGACAATCTCGAAGATCTGCCCAATCACGATAGGCGCCAGCCCCAGCGATGGCTCATCGAGCAACAATAGCCGCGGCCGACTCATCAGGGCGCGCCCGATGGCCAGCATCTGCTGCTCCCCGCCGGACATGGTGCCGCCGCGCTGCTGGAAGCGCTCCTTGAGACGCGGGAAAAGCCCCAGTACATGCTCGATGCTGCGCTCGTTTTCCTCCTTGCTCTGGTAATAACCGCCCATAGCCAGATTTTCCTCCACCGTCATGCCGGTGAAGATGCGGCGACCTTCCGGCACCACCGACAGCCCACCACGCATCACGCGCGCCGTGGGCGTGCCGGTGATCTCCTCGCCCTCGAACCACACCCGCCCGCTGGTCGGACGCGGGTCGCCACAGATCGACATCAGAAGTGTCGTCTTGCCGGCGCCGTTGGCACCGATCAGCGTCACGATCTCGCCCTGGCCGACAGCCAGCGAGACATCATTGAGCGCCTGCACCGGCCCGTAATGGGTGGTCAGATGCTCGAGGGCCAGCATGGCCTCCTGGGGCGCAAGCTCCTCACCGGCAAGCGTGGCCTCGGGCGTCACGTCTTCGACATGCTCACTCATGATCACTCCTCCCCCAGATAGGCCTTGATCACGGCGTCATTGCGCCGGATGTCCTCCGGACTGCCATCTGCCAGCGGCTGGCCCTGATTGACCACGTAGATGTGGTCCGAGATACCCATCACCAGACTCATGTCATGCTCGATCAACAGCACCGAGATGCCCTCATCGCGAGTCAGACTGACGATCAGATCATCCAGATCACGCGTCTCGTTGGGATTGAGGCCCGCCGCCGGCTCGTCCAGCATCAGCAGCCGCGGCTTGGCGACCATGCAGCGCGCAATCTCGAGTCGACGCTGCTGGCCATAGGCCAGATTGCCGGCCTCGCGGTTGGCGAAGTCGAGCAGACCGACTCGTTCCAGCCAGTCTCCGGCATGTTGCATCAGCGTCTTTTCACTGCGTCGATAGCCCGGCGTCTTGAACAGTCCCTTGAGAAGATTGCGCTCGGCATGCATGTGCTGCGCCACCAGCAGGTTCTCGATGACGGTCATCTCCTTGAACAGCCGCACGTTCTGGAAGGTGCGTACCATGCCGGCCTGGGCGATGCGATAGCCCGGCAGGCGATGCATGGCGCGGTTCTGGAAATACACCTCGCCGCCGGTGGGCTGATAGAAGCCGGAGATGCAGTTGAAGACGGTGGTCTTACCCGCACCATTCGGCCCGATGACCGACACCACCTCGCCCGGATGCACCTGCAGCGTCACACCGTCCACGGCCTTGAGGCCACCGAACTGCATGGTGAGATCGCGCACATCCAGCAATGGCGCCCCACCCTCGACGCGCGCCTGACGACGCGCAGAGGCAACCGGTGCTGCTTTTTCGAGGTCTTGCCTGTCGCGGACCTGCTTGTCATGTATGTCAGCCACGGTCGAGCTCCATGTGCGGTCGTTTGAGCGGGACCAGGCCCTGGGGACGCCAGACCATCATCAACACCATCATCAGTCCGAAGAGCAGCATGCGATATTCATTGAATTCGCGTGCCAGCTCCGGCAACAAGGTCATGGCGATCGCGGCCAGTATCACACCCAGCTGCGAGCCCATTCCGCCCAGCACCACGATGGCCAGAATGATCGCCGACTCGATGAAGGTGAAGGACTCGGGACTGATGAAGCCCTGACGTGCGGCGAAGAAGGCACCGGCGAAGCCCGCGAAGCTCGCACCGATCGTGAAGGCCGAAAGCTTGATGCCGGTGGGATTCATGCCCAACGAGCGACAGGCAATATCATCCTCGCGCAGTGCCTCCCACGCCCGCCCGATGGGCATGCGCAGCAAGCGGTAGATCACGAACAGCGTGATCAGCACCAGGATCAAGGCCAGCAGATACAGGTAGATCACCTTGAGGGCCGGGTCGTAGTCGATGCCGAAGTACTCATGGAAGGCAATGTTGCCCTCATCGGCCCGCCGCGAGAACTCGAGGTTGAACAAGGTCGGCTTGGGAATGCGCGCGATGCCATTCGGGCCGCCGGTCAGCTCGGTCCAGTTGTTGAGCAGGATGCGGATGATCTCGCCGAAGCCCAGCGTCACGATGGCCAGGTAATCCCCGCGCAATCGCAGTACCGGGAAGCCGAGCAGATAGCCGAACAGCGCCGTCATCAACCCGGCAATGGGCAATGCCTCCCAGAAGCTGAAGCCCAGATAGCTGTTGAGCAGCGCATAGGTATAGGCCCCGACGGCATAGAAGCCCACGTAGCCGAGATCCAGCAGCCCAGCGAGCCCCACCACCACGTTGAGCCCCAGGCCCAGCATGATATAGATCAGCGTCAGGGTGGCGAGATCCACCGCCGAGCGGTTGGAGAGGAACGGGAAGATCAGCAGCGCGCCGATGGCCAGCATGATCCACAGCTGACGCTTCTGGCCGCTCATCACATCAGGGATGCTGAAACGTGAGGGTTTACGGGTGCGCGCACGCCATTCCTCGATCTGCGGACGTACCAGCTGATGCAGGAAGACGGCCAGTGCCGCGGCCAGCAACCAGCCCCAGGTATCCATGCCCATCAACCGCACCGTGGTGGTGATGCCGGTGGATTCGAGCTGCACACCCAGCACCGAGCCCCCCAGCACGAGGGTCAGCACGGCGGCCGCGAGTGCCGACCACCAAGGGCGCCGGTAGGCCGGCTGTGGCGGCAACGTCTCGGCAGGCGAGGTGCCCGCTTTCTTCAGAGTCTGTTTCGCAAGCTTGGGCATCAGATCTTCTCCACTTCGGGCTTGCCGAGAATCCCGGAGGGACGGAATAGCAGAATCAGGATCAGCAGTCCGAAGGCCACCACGTCCTTGTATTCAGTAGACAGATAACCGCCGGTCAATGCCTCCGCGACCCCCAGCAGCAGCCCGCCCAGCATCGCGCCAGGGATACTGCCGATACCGCCCAGCACCGCCGCCGTGAAGGCCTTGAGGCCGGCCAGGAAGCCGATGTAGGGATTGACCACGCCGTAGTACATACCGAGCAGCAGGCCCGCCACGGCAGCAAGCGCCGCCCCGATCACGAAGGTCATCGAGATGATCATGTCTGTATTGATCCCCAGCAGACGCGCCATGCCGGCATCCTGCGAGCAGGCACGGCAGGCACGCCCCAGGCGGGAGCGCGAGATGAAGGACGACAGCAGCAGCATGCACACCAGGGTGACGCTAAAGATGATCACCTGCATATAGGAGAGATTGACCGCGAAGCTTTCCAGCCCGAACTCCCAACCGCCCGGGATCAGGCTGGAGATCGCCATGTCACGCGAGCCTTGGGCCAGCCGCATATAGTTCTGCAGGAAGATCGACATGCCGATCGCCGAGATCAGCGCAATCAGACGCTTGGAGCCACGTACCGGGCGATAGGCCACCCGCTCCACGGCAAAGCCGTAGGCGCAGGACACCAGCACCGCCACCAGCAAGGCGGCCGCCATCAGAAAGAAGGGGTTGGCGATGCCCAGCATGCCCAGCGCCGCGATGACGATGAAGGTCACGTAGGTGCCGATCATGTAGATCTCGCCGTGGGCGAAATTGATCATGCCGATGATGCCGTAGACCATCGTGTAGCCGATGGCGATCAAGGCATAGGTACTGCCGATGGTCAGGCCATTGATGACCTGTTGCAGGAAGTAGAGGATGTCTTCCATTGAAACGACCCTTGGCCGCGACTGTCTTCGGCTTGTGACCGGTGACCGTCAGGGAAATGCCGCATGCGCGGCGACAACGGGAAGGCACGGCGATATTGCATCACCGTGGACTCGACCGAACGGAGAAGCCCGCCATGCCAGGTGGCATGACGGGAAGCGTCTCGGGGTTGATCCACCACGGCCACATGATTCCTCAAATGAAGTACCAGATGAGATGTCACATGGCCGTGGCGAAGGCTGGGCTCAGACGAGCGAAGGCCAGCCGATGATCAATGTGCCGCTTCGCTCTTGGTTCCGTCGGCGTGCCAGTTGTAGACGACGAAGTTGAAGTCCTTCAGATCGCCCTTCTCGTCGTATTCGACCTTGCCGATGGGCGTGTCGAAGCTGTTGGCGCGCAGATATTCGGCGACATCATACGGGTCGGTGGAGTCCGCGCCCTTGATGCCATCGGCGATCAGTTCCACCGCGGTGTAGGCCGGCATGACGAACGGGCCGGAGGGGTCCTGATCCTTGTCCTTGAAGGCCGCGACCAGATCGGCATTCTTCGGGTCTGTCTCGAAGGCCGGCGGCAGCGTCACGTAAAGCCCTTCGGAGGCCTGACCGGCGATCTTGGAAATGTCCGGGTTGCCGACCCCTTCCGGGCCCATGAAGGGGGCATCAAAGCCCAGCTCACGCGACTGACGCAGCAAGAGGCCCAGCTCCGGGTGATAGCCGCCGTAGTAGACGAAGTCGACGTTCTCCTTCTTGAGCTTGGAGATCAGCGCCGAGAAATCCTTGTCGCCTGCCGTGATGCCCTCGAACAGCACCACATCGATGCCTGCTTCCTCGACGGTGTCGCGCACGCCGGTGGCGATGCCTTCCCCGTACTGCTGCTTGTCGTGGATCACGGCCATGTGCGTGGGCTTGATCGTCTCGGCGATATAGCGCCCGGCGACCGGCCCCTGCAGGGAATCCAGGCCGATGGTGCGGAAGACCAGCTCATAGCCCTGCTCGGTGATGGTCGGGCTGGTGGACGCCGCCGTAATCATCATCACGCCTTCCTCGGCGTAGATGTCCGAGGCCGGCTGCGTCGCGCTGGAGCAAAGGTGCCCGATCACGTACTGGACACCGTCATTGACGATCTGGTTGGCCACCGCCACCGCCTGCTTGGGATCACAGGCGTCATCGTATTTGACGCCCTTGAGCATCTCGCCGTCGACGCCACCGGCGGCATTGATCCGCTCGATGGCCATCTCGGCACCGATGAACTGCATGTCACCGTACTGGGCGACCGGCCCCGTGACTGGGCCTGCCATGGCGATGGTGATATCGGCCTGAGCCTGGGTGGACATCGCCGCGGCGATACCGAGAGCGAGAAGAGACCTGCGCATCATGATGAGTATTCCTGTTCCCGATTATTGTTGTACTACGGCCGGGCAGACCTGACTGACGCCTGGTGGCAGCGCAGGGCTGACCGAAAAGGCTGGCGACAGTGTCTGTCATTCGCTGACCTTGTGCGCCGCTGCCAGCCTGCAGGCAGGGGGTCGACACGTCAGGAATGCCTTGAAAGCATTATTGGCAGCAGCGAATACGCATGTAAAGTGACCGTTTGGGCGCTCATGAATGCAGCTCGGCAGCCTGCCAATAGCGAAAAGCACCACGCTTTCCAATGTGGCCAGACAATCCTCGGAAATCCTGATCGAAGCCAGTCATTGGCACATGCCAATACGCGGATGACAGGATTTCCCTCTCCCCTTGCACCATCAAGACGCACCGCAGCCCCCTGCTCGGCTACGCCCAAGGTTGTAAGAGACGCCATGATGCCGCCCTCCCCGAGCAACCGCCTGTTCCTGAGCCATGCGCTGAACTGCAATGAGATGAACTGCGATGCAATAACAAGATAACGGGATAACTTACTGATGACACTTGCGCAACACATATCCGCCACGCGCTGGTGCTAGGGTGCCTGCAGGCTGGCACACACCAGCCCTGAACGCCACGCGCCCGACGATGGGTGACATCGTCGGGCGCGCAGGGTCATACCTTTAGCAACGTGAATGCTGGGGGGATGGAGAGTAGCGTCAGCCCAGCGCAATCAGGCGATTGCGGACATCGTTGATCTGGTCGCGCAGTCGACCGGCCTCTTCGAACTCGAGGTTCTTGGCCGCGGCAAACATGGCATCTTCGAGACGGCTGATCTCCTTCTCGAGCGCCTGAGGACCTTCGGCCGCCAGCGCAGCGTAGTCCGGCGTCTCTTCCGCCACCTGACGCTCGCTGCCCTTGCGACGGCTGCTCTTGCGTCCCGGTGCTTGGGCGCCTTCCATGATATCCGCCACCGACTTGGTGATGGTGCGCGGCGTGATGCCGTGCTCTTCATTGAAGGCCATCTGCTTCTCGCGACGCCGTTCGGTCTCGGCGATGGCCCGCTGCATGGAATCGGTGATGCGATCCCCGTACAGGATGGCCTTGCCGTTGGCGTTACGCGCCGCGCGGCCGATGGTCTGGATCAGGGAGCGTTCCGAGCGCAGGAACCCCTCCTTGTCGGCATCCAGAATCGCCACCAGCGAGACCTCCGGAATATCGAGGCCCTCTCGCAGCAGGTTGATGCCGACCAGCACATCGAACTTGCCCAGACGCAGGTCACGAATGATCTCGACGCGCTCGACGGTATCGATATCGGAGTGCAGATAACGCACCCGCACGTCGTGCTCGCCCAGATACTCGGTCAAGTCTTCCGACATGCGCTTGGTCAGCGTGGTAATCAGGACGCGCTCACCCACCTGGGTACGCGCCTTGATCTCGGAGAGTACATCATCGACCTGGGTCGAGGCCGAACGGACCTCGATGACAGGGTCGAGCAGCCCCGTAGGACGTACTACCTGCTCGACCACCTGTCCGGCATGCTCTTCCTCGTAAGTGCCAGGCGTCGCCGAGACGAATACGGTCTGCGGCAGGATGCTCTCCCACTCCTCGAATTTCATCGGACGATTGTCGAGAGCCGACGGCAGACGGAAGCCATATTCGACCAACGTTTCCTTACGCGAGCGGTCACCACGATACATGCCGCCGACCTGGGGCACGCTGACGTGGGACTCGTCGATGAAGACCAGCGCGTCCTTGGGCAGATAATCGAAGAAGGTCGGCGGCGCATTGCCGGGATCACGCCCCGAAAGATAGCGCGAGTAGTTCTCGATGCCGTTGCAGTAACCCAGCTCCATCATCATCTCGATGTCATAGAGGGTGCGCTGTTCCAGGCGCTGGGCCTCGACCAGCTTGTCGTGCTTGCGCAGGTAATCAAGGCGCTCGACCAGCTCTTCCTTGATGTGATCGACCGCGGCGACGATGGTCTCGCGCGGCGTCACGTAGTGACTCTTGGGATAGATGGTCATGCGCGGCACCGACTCGGCCACTTCGCCGGTCAGCGGGTCGAACAGACGGATGGAGTCGATCTCGTCATCAAACAGCTCGACACGCACGGCTTGTTCTTCCGAGTCCGCCGGGAAGACATCGATCACGTCACCACGTACCCGGTAGGTACCGCGCCGAAAATCCATGTCATTGCGGGTGTACTGCAACTCAGCCAGACGCCTGAGGAAAGCACGCTGGTCGATCTGTTCGCCACGATTGAAGTGCAGACGCATCTTCAGATACTGATCAGGATCACCCAGGCCGTAGATCGCCGAGACGGAGACCACGATGATCGCATCGCGGCGCTCCAGCAACGCCTTGGTCGCCGACAGACGCATCTGCTCGATGTGGTCGTTGATCGAGGCGTCCTTCTCGATGAAGGTATCCGAGGAGGCGACGTAGGCTTCTGGCTGATAGTAATCGTAATAGGAGACGAAATATTCGACGGCGTTGTCGGGGAAGAACGACTTGAACTCACCGTATAGCTGCGCCGCCAGCGTCTTGTTGGGGGCCATGACGATGGCCGGACGCTGCAGGCGCTCCACGATGTTGGCCACCGTGAAGGTCTTGCCGGAGCCGGTCACGCCCAGAAGGGTCTGATGCGCCAGGCCCGCGTCCAGGCCGGTGATCAGCTTCTCGATGGCCGCCGGTTGGTCACCGGCCGGCTGAAACTTGGAATTGATGCGAAATGGTTTGCTCATGCGCTCTCAATGGTGGCAGTCAGTCGGGTCTTCAACTGACGACAGGCAGATGATTGCCCGGCGGCATCAATCGCTCGCGGGCGCTTCTCGACTGGTCACCGAGACCCGGGTGCTGGTCATCAGGCGATGGATGGGGCAACGCTCGGAGATCTCGATCAGGCGAGCGCGCGTCTCGTCGTCCAGCTCATGGCCCTCCCCGGCCAGGAACTGCATGCTGACAGTGAGGCGATATTCGCTGTTGCTGCCACGCCGCTCGTCGCTGTCGTCCCGATCCACCGTGGTGATGATTCCCGCCAGCGGCAAGCCTTTGCGCAGGGCGTACATCTGCACGGTGATCGACTTGCAGGCCCCCAGCGACAGATCGAAATAGTCATGCGGGTCCGGAGCGCTCTCGTCGCCACCGACCACCGCCGGCACATCGACCAGCAACTCATCAAAGCTTGCGACCTGTACCCGCTGCACGAAGCTGCCTGACCGACGGCTGATTACCTCGATGCTCATTCGTCACCTCCCTGTCGCTGATCTGTCCGTGATCCCGCTCATGAGACGTTGCCTGCTTGCCGCCTCACCGCACTGCGGTCACTTGACCTTGTAACCGGCCTTCTCGACCGTCTTGACCACCGCGTCATAACGCACCTGACCGTCGACTTCGGCAAAGCCACGTCCGACCTCGGCTTCCTTGACGCCATCCATCATCATCAGCGCCGTGGTGACCTTGTTGACGTCCTTGACGCTCTCGACGCCGATCAGAGTAAGAGAAAAGCTGGCCATCGTGTCATTCCTGTCATGCAGTAAAAAAGGGGAGCGCCGCGGCGCATTGCAGCCGTCAAGAATAGCACGGTTGCCTGACATTCAGCGCGCCTCGACCTCGGCGCGAGCCAAGCCGCAGAAACGCCTGGCAGGACGGGAACACTGATTTGCCCGCTCTTTTACTGCCACTTGGGGCACAAGGGGCTGACAGCCGCCAGCTGGCGCGTGACAATGCGGGCATCCGACATGCCGCATGGTTGCCAGTGCGCCACCGGCAGTTCACTCCTTCGCAACAGGATGGTGGTAGATGAATCCCTTGAAGACCCTGATGCAAGACCACGGCTACCAGCTCGGCGAGGACGGCCGCCTGACGCTGGGTGAGCCAGCCGACGCCTCCATGCCACTCGCTGACCTGGCCGACCGTGCCTTGGCCGAAGATGTACTGACCCCGCTGGGCAATTTCGAGGTACTCGAGGTCTGCGGCAAGGATGGCGAACGCTTTCTGCAGGGACAGACCTCACAGCAGCTGAGCCTGGTCGATGGCGAGCTGGCACCGCTGACGACCTTCTGCACCCCGAAGGGACGCATTCTGGCCATGGCCCAGCTGCTGCGCGTCAGCGAAGAGCGCCTGTGGCTGGTGATGCCGGCTGGCACCGCCGAACCGCTGCGCGCCCATCTGGCCAAGTTCGCGCCCTTCTACAAGGTGACGCTGGAGGTGTCGAGTGAGCTGAGCGTGCTCGGCCTGCTCGGTGGGCAGACTCTGGCGGCCTGTGCCGACGCCCTCGCGGCACCTGCGCTGGCCGAGCATGACTTAGCCATGCGCTCGGTCCTCCAGCCGCCCCTGCCGTCGAGCGAGGAAGAAGAACCGCAGACCTGCGCGCTGGCGCGCCAGCCGTCAGGCAATACCCCACGCGCGATACTGGTCGGCCCGCATGCCGCCTTGGCAGACCTCGCGACAGCGCTTTTCGCACGCGATGTGGCCACCAGCGACGGAACCCGCTGGCGTCTGGAAGATATCCGCGCCGGCCTGCAATGGGTCACCTCCGCGCAGACAGACAGCTGGCTGCCGCAGATGCTCAATCTGGAAGCCCTAGCCGCGATCAGCTTCAAGAAGGGCTGCTACACCGGACAGGAAGTCGTGGCTCGTGCCCACTTCCGCGGCCAAGTCAAGAAGCGCCTGCAACGCCTGACGACAACGCAGCCGGCCGACTTGCCAGCGGTGGGCAGCAAGGTCACAAGCCCCGACGGCAAGTCCCTCGGCGAAGTGCTGCAGGCAGCCCATGATGAGCAGGGTCGTCTGGAGCTGCTGGCCGTGATCAGCCTGCGCGATGAAGAGATCGCATTGGCATTAGAAGATAGCACCCAGCTTGAGCGCAGCGCGCTGCCCTATGCCGTCGAGCGTCGCGACCCGGAGCAGCTCAAGGGCTGAAGGGTACGGCTTGAAGGACTGGCTGTCTTGAAGGGCTTAGCCTTGAAGGACTTAACGCTTGAAAGCCGCCACAAGAAAGCCCCACACGTGCCAACGTGCGGGGCTTTCGTCTTTCACGGATTGCAGACCTGATGCACCTACCGGGGCTCACAGCCCTTCCGGCAGCCAGCCATCCCCTGCGATCAGGTGCTCGATCAGCTCCTGCACCGGCATCGGTCGTGCATAGAGATAGCCCTGATGCAGCGAGCAACCATGCGCGAGCAATTCGGCTCGCTGCTCTGGCGTCTCGATGCCCTCGGCCACCACCGCAAGATGGAAGGCCTCCGCCAGCCCCAGCATCGCTTCGATCATGGCCTGCCCCTTGCTGGAGCCCAGCGCCGTCACGAACTGTCGATCGATCTTGAGCTTGTCGAACGGCAACCGCTGAAGCTGTGACAACGAGGAGTAGCCGGTGCCGAAGTCATCCAATGCCAATGCCACGCCGTGAGCCCGGATGGTCTGGAACAGCACGGCCAGGGCCTGGATGTCATCCGGCAGCTGGCTTTCGACCAGTTCAAGCGTCAGGCGCTCACATAGCTCCGGATGTCGGAACAACATTTCCAGGTCTGACAGGAAGCGCTTGTCCATCATGTGGCGCACGGTCACGTTGACGCTCAGATGCAGCTCATGACCGCTTTCGTGGACGCGCATCAGGGTAGCGATGCTCTCCTTGAGCACCCAGCGCCCCAGCGCGACATCCAGGCGTGCGGATTCGACGATCGCCATGAAATCCGCCGAGCCCATCAAGCCATGCTCGGGGTGCTGCCAGCGAATCAATGCCTCCGACAGCTGCAAGCGGCCGGTACGCCCATCGACGATCGGCTGCACGAAGAGCCTGAGCTGATTCTCGCGCAGCGCGACGGTGAACTCGGCCTCCAGTTGCTTGAGACGACGCAACTCACGCTCCGTCTCCTCATCGAAGAAATGCCACTCGCGTTGGCATTGCTGGGTATCGTGCAAGGCACGCTCGGCGCGATAGACCAGCGCATCCACCTGATGGCCATCCTCGGGATAGCGCGTGATGCCCAGGCTCGGCTGCAGATAGATCACCTCATCATTGAGCGTGACCTTGTCGCGCACGGCGTTCAGCAGGTTGTCCAACCAGCCGCTGATACCACCACGCGTCGCTTCCAGCAGTCGGCGCTGGACCATGATCAATAACCTGTCGGTCTCGAGGCGCGCCACATCGCCGGAATTGCCCAGCAAGGGAGCGATACGCTTCTGGATCTGCTCCAGCTGGTGATTGCCCGGCTCGGCGCCGGCATGATCGTAGAGCACCTGCAAGCCACCGATCCGCAGCGCCATCAGCACGAAGCCCTCCATCGGCGCGACCTCGCCCAGCTGGTCAATCCGCACCTTGATCAGGCGCAGCATGCCCTCTCGGCTGAGCAGACCGGTATCGAGATCCGTCTCGCGCTCCTCGAGCAACTGGTGCTGGAGCAGCACGCGCTCCTGCTCCAGTCCTCGTACCACCAGCGTATCGAGAGTCATGTCCAGCAACGGCATCATCTCGGTGGCGTTGAGTCGATGGCCACGACTGGCCACCAGCAGCAACTCGCTGCGCCCGGGATGCGGCGAGACCGAATAGCCCATCAGCTGGCTGGCGCCCAGTCGCTGACACAGCAGCAGCGCGCGATCCTCCTGCTCATCGGCATTCTTCTCGACGCTCCCATCGCCATCGCGCCGCGAGCCATCACCGGCTGACACGCAAACGCGCCCTACCGGCAGGCGCCATAGAGGATCACGCCGCAACGATGCTTCACTCAACCACTCACGCTCATCGTGACTCTGCAGAATCAGGTAGCCGGCATTGGGATTTCCCACCTCACGCCGATAGATGATGATCTCCGCCCCCAGCATCTCGCGCACGCGCTGCAGGTATCGGGTTAGAGACGCACGCGCATTCTGCGGCGCGTGGGTTTCGTAGGGGACGCTCAGAAATTGCTGGTTGAGAGTGTTGTGGCGCTGGTTTTGATGCTCGAGATAGGCGCCATAGGCCCGACTCGCCCTGCGGCGCCGACTGTCGCGCACCAACATGCCAATGGTGCCCATGCCCGCCAGCACAATGATCAACAGCAGCACCGCCAGCGGAGCGCCCATCTCATACACAAGCTGAGCGACGCGATTCTCATCCTGCCAGCAGGCCTTGGCATGGTGGTAGCGATCAACACGGCCAGTTGCCGGCAAAGCCACGCAGACCTGCTGCGTCGCGATGGGCTGTGGCATGGCGTTGCTGACCACATGCAGGCCCTTCAAGCCCAGCACGGCCGCCTGCTCGTCCAGTAAATCTGTCGTGAGCGGCATGCCCAGAATCAACAGCCCCAGCTCGTCTCGCGATGGCAAGGCCTCCTCATCCTCGTAGAGCCCCTGAATACCGATCAGCCATGGCTGATTGTCGACGATCAACCAGGCCAGCTGAGGTTGTGTCGGTGACTGGCGGGCAGCCTGCATGACGGGGGCGAGCGCACGTCGCCAGCTCACCGGCTCCTTGCCCAACCAGTCGGCCCCCGGCGACCCTGCGTTATGCTGCACCCAGGCTGTCACCTGCCCATCGCCACGCACCGCAGATATCAGATGTATGCCAGTATTGATGGCGAACTCGGGGCCATACATGGACTCGAGCCAGGTCGTGTCGAGCTCGGGCTCGCGCAGAAACCTGGTCACGGCTTCTTCCCAGTAGCCGTTTTCCTGCAATTGTCCCTCGAGCAGGCGCTGTTCACTCTTGACCCACAAGGCCAGCCGCTGCCTGTCGGACTCACGATCCGCCTCGCGGGATTGCGTAATCTGGCTGGCCGTCAACCAGCCGGTGGCCAGCAATGCCGCCAGCAACAGTAGCGGCAGCAGATACATCCGATAGTGGGGACCAGCAGGCAGAGAGGCGTGCGCGAAGTCAGCAGAAGACTCGTGTGCCGGCACACGAGAGGCAGAACGCGAAGCTGAAGAATCTGGCATTGATTTACCGATGATGAGGTGACCTCCTAAACCGGGTCGGCAGGCTGTCGCCTAGCCTTTGAGGTCAGTCTAGATCAGACGTTCAGTTGAAGAATACGCTGCACATTCGTCGTGGTGGATAACGCGATATCGTGGCGACTGCTCGAACGGAGTTCCGCCACCACGTCCGCGACCTTCGCCACTCGCGATGGCTCATTGCGCTGGCCCTGAAACCCGCACAGCGGCATGTCGGGGCTATCGGTTTCCAGCACGAAGCCATCGTCTGGCAGTGACGCCACCACTCCGCGCAGCTTGTTGGCACGTGGGTAGGTCACGCTGCCGCCCAGCCCCAGCACGAAGCCAAGCTCGAGAAAGCGCTCCGCCTGCACCTGACTACCCGCGAAGGCGTGGATGATGCCGCCACGGGTGAGTCGTGCCTGCTTGATACGCTTGGCGACTTCGTCATTGGCGCGCACGCAGTGCACGATGACAGGCAAGGAGAATTCGCGTGCCATGCTCAGCTGGGACTCGAACAGCTGCCATTGGGCGTCATGATCGGCCAATCGCGTATCGAAGCCACATTCTCCCAACGCGACGATCTTGCCAGCATGCTGGTCGAGAGCCTGATGAAGCGACGCCAGCGCGTCATCGCCATGCTCGGACAGAAAATAGGGATGCAACCCCAGGGCACCGAACATACGCGCCGATGAACCCGCCAGCGCCAGCACTGCCGGGAAGCTTGCCACCGTGGTGGCGGGCACCACGAAGGCCGAGACGTCTTCCTGCTCGGCACGCGCGATGACCGCCTCACGATCCGGCGTGAAGTCAGCGAAATCCAGATGGCAATGGCTGTCGATCAGCATGGAATCTCCCGGGGATGGTCGTACAGCCATCGTGCTATATCAGCGTGTGTCAGACAAACGAAGGGACCGGCCTGGTGGCCGGTCCCTTGTGGACGAGTGTCGATATTGCTTGTCAGTCGTCGTGACTGGCGCAGATGGCCTAGGCCGCCTCCACCGGCGCTGCCGGCACCAGCTCGGAGGTGCAATGACCACAACGGGTCGCCGCCAGCGGCACCTTGGAAAGGCAATACGGGCAATCCTTGTCGGTGACCTCTTCCGGAGCTTCCTCGGCTTCCTTCTTGAGCTTGTTGATCTGGCGGATCAACACGAAGACCGCCAGCGCCACCAGCGCGAAACTGATGATGGCATTGATGAACAAGCCATAATTCAGCGTCACGGCTCCCGCTTCCTTCGCGGCATCCAGGCTGGCATAGGGGGCAGCCTGAGCGCCTTCCTTGAGCACGATGAAGAAATTCGAGAAATCTACCCCCCCGATCAGCAGCCCGATCAGCGGGTTGAGCATGTCCCCCACCAGACTCTTGACGATTAGTGTGAATGCCCCGCCGATGATGATGCCGACGGCCATGTCGACGACGTTACCCTTGACGGCAAAATCACGAAATTCCTGCATAAATCCGGACATCTGTCATCTCCTGTCACTCGCTAACCATCCGGTGAATTGCCACGCATCATGCATGGCCCGCACTGAGACACATTCCACGCCATTGTTGTTGTCATTGTCTGCGCCCTACCGACCTTCGCCCCAGCAAGCTTCATCACACGGATGCCAGCAAGACAACATGACCCGAACATTATGCCGTGCTGATGCCGCGCCATGGGTTGGCTGTGTAAACGTAGGGTTACACGCATATCTGGACACAAAAAACGCCACCCCGAGGGGTGGCGTTCTTCAAACCGTGATCGACAGTCTCGCCATGGCAGCGCCATAACTACATCGCCGTTGTGGCAACTCCGTTGTGGCAACTGTCTCAGTGCTCACGGGTCGCGCGGAAGGTGATGTCCGGCCAGCGTTCCTGGGTTAGCTGAAGGTTGACGCGGGTCGGCGCGATGTAGGTCAGCCAGCCGCCGCCGTCATAGGCCAGGTTGGCACTGGCCTTGCGCTTGAAGTCTTCCAGCATCTTGGTGTCATCGCAGTAGATCCAGCGCGCGGTCTGCACGTTGATCGCTTCATAGATGCACTCGACCTTGTACTCTTCCTTCAGGCGATGAGCGACCACGTCAAACTGCAGCGTACCGACGGCACCGACGATCAGATCGTTGTTGTCGAACGGCTGGAAGACCTGGGTCGCGCCCTCTTCGGAGAGCTGCTGCAGACCTTTCTGCAGCGCCTTCATCTTCAGCGGGTCCTTCAGGCGCACGCGCTTGAACAGTTCCGGCGCGAAGTGCGGAATGCCGGTGAAGCGCATGTCCTCACCGATGGTGAAGGTGTCCCCGATCTGGATGGTGCCGTGGTTGTGCAAGCCGATGATGTCGCCCGGCCAGGCCTCTTCCACGTGGGAGCGGTCCGCCGCCATGAAGGTCAGGGCGTCAGGGATCTTGACATCCTTGTTGATGCGCACGTGGCGCATCTTCATGTTCTTCTCGTACTTGCCGGAGCAGACACGCAGGAAGGCGACACGGTCACGGTGTTTCGGGTCCATGTTGGCTTGGATCTTGAACACAAAGCCGGTGAAGCGCTCATCGTGGGCCGTGACTTCGCGGGTATCGGTATCACGCGGCTGGGGCGGCGGGGCATATTCGACGAAGCCGTCGAGCATCTCGCGCACGCCGAAGTTGCCCATGGCGGTACCGAAGTAGACCGGCGTCAGCTCACCGCGACGATAGGCCTCGAGATCGAACTCGTGAGAGGCGCCGCGCACCAGCTCGACTTCCATGCTCAGCTCTTCGATCAGGTCCTCACCCAGCACTTCGATGGCTTCGGGGCTGTCGAGGCCCTTGATGCGCACGTCATCGGGAATGCGGTTGCCCTGGCCCTGCTTGTAGAGATGGATCTCATCATTGACCAGATGATAGACGCCCTTGAAGCCCTTGCCGACGCCGATCGGCCAGGTCATCGGCGCGCACTGGATGTTGAGCACCGTCTCGACTTCGTCCATCACCTCGATGGGGTCACGCGTCTCGCGGTCCATCTTGTTGACGAAGGTCAGGATCGGCGTGGTGCGCAGGCGGCAGACTTCCATCAGCTTGATGGTGCGGTCCTCGACACCCTTGGCGCCATCGATGACCATCAGTGCCGAATCGACGGCGGTCAGCGTCCGGTAGGTATCTTCGGAGAAGTCCTCGTGCCCGGGGGTATCCAGCAGGTTGACCATGCGGTCCTTGTAGGGGAACTGCATCACGGAGGTGGTCACGGAGATGCCACGCTCCTGCTCCATTTTCATCCAGTCAGAGGTCGCGTGGCGATCGGCCCGCTTGCTCTTGACCGAGCCGGCCATTTGGATGGCATTCCCGAATAGCAGCAGCTTCTCGGTGATGGTGGTCTTACCGGCATCCGGGTGAGAGATGATGGCGAATGTACGGCGCACATCCGCCGCCTTGGCAATCTGGGAATCTGACATGAGCTGAAAGGCATCCGGCCCGACGTGAGGCACGCCGCGCGCACTGTTGGGTGAATAGCAGAACAAGACGAATGGCGCGCATTGTAGCGGCTGGCGCGGCGCGGCAACAGAGGCGAGCGCGATCAGCGGCCTTCAGTCATCCTTGCGCGCGCGAAAATGCCAGGGCCTTACTCCTCGACCTCGGACAGTGTCTCGACGATACGGCACTGCGCCACTACCCCGCCGGCACAGCAGTGCGTCAGGCGCTGCAACTCCTCCTCCATGACGGCGAGATCGCGCTGGCGCTTGCGTACCTCGGCCAGCTGCGCCTCGATACGCGCGTCGATCTGATCGCACGGCAAGGCCTGCTGATCCGCCAGTCCCAGCAAGGCGCGGATATCATCCAGCGAGAACCCCAGACGCCGACAACGGCGGATAAAGGTCAACCGGCGCAGCTGTGCATTACCATATTCGCGATAGCCGTTGGCCGCACGCCGCTGTGGGGCCAACAGACCCTGCTTCTCGTAGTAGCGGATCGTCACCGCCTGAACGTCTGAGGCCTTGGCCAGCTGGCCGATGCTCATCACCCCTGTAACAGCTCTTGAGCTTTGCGGGTCTTGCGCTGCTGTCTCCGGCTCGAGCTCGAATCCTTGTGTCATGAGGCTTTACCTTATAGTGACTATAACCTCCATGCTGTCAGCAATACGACAGGAGGCCAAGACCCCTTATGAAAAGCTGTTGCGAAGGCAAATCCGGCGAGCTGGCAGAGCTCAGAGCCTCTCAGGGCAAGGTGCTCAAGATTCTGCTGGCATTGAATGCCAGCATGTTCTTCATCGAATTCACCGCGGCCTGGTGGCTGGGCTCCACTGCGCTGCTCGGGGATTCCCTCGACATGTTCGGCGATGCCAGCGTCTACGCGCTGACCCTCTATGTCCTGCATCGCAGCGTGCGTGAACGTGCGTTGAGCGCGCTGGTAAAAGGCATCATGATGCTGGCGCTGGGCGTGATCGTCCTTGGCGAGGCGGGTTATCAGGCTCTCCATGGAGTCGCCCCTGCCGCACACGGAATGGGAGCCTTCGCCCTGCTGGCGCTGACCGTCAATCTGGTCTGCTTCGGCCTGCTGTGGCGTTTCAAGTCGGATGATTTGAACATGCGCTCCACCTGGCTATGTTCACGCAATGACATCATCGCCAATGCCTCGGTCTTCGGCGCCGCGCTACTGGTCGGCTGGACAGGTTCCCGCTGGCCGGATGTGCTGCTGGGGGCGGCGATTGCCGCACTCTTCCTGCAATCCGCCTGGCAGGTGATTCGCGATGCGCGAGTTGAGCTGCGCGAGGCCAAGCAAACGCAAAGCGCGCAAGCTCCTAACGCTCCGGCATCATCCTGCGCCAGCCGCAGTTGTTGCGTCCCATCCACGGCTACCGGGGTGATCGAGCCCGCACACGCCAGCGGCAGCGGCTCCAGCAAGTGCTGTCGTTGAAGCACGACTTCCCTGACCAATGACTACCAGCAACACGAAAGCGCCCCGTCAATGCCGACGGGGCGCTTTCGTGCCGGGGTTCCGAAAATGATCAGGTCGCCGGACAATCTGGCTGATGCTCGGGATGGGCCTGTTGGAAGGCTTCCAGTGACTGACAGGCCGCCTCGATGGCCAGAATTCTCGGATAGTCCTTGAGTTCACACTCGAAGCGCCGCGCATTGTAGAGCTGGGGCATCAGGCAGGCATCCGCCAAGCCCGGGCTATCGCCATGGCAGAAACGCCCTGCACTTGCCGCCAGCATCACTTCCAGACGCGCGAAGCCCTCGGCGATCCAGTGTCGATACCATTCAAGGCGCTGCTGCTGGGTGATCTCAAGCCGATCGGTCAGATAATTGAGCACGCGCGGATTGTTGAGCGGATGCATCTCACAGGCCATGAACTGGCACAGTGAGCGCACCTTCGCACGCGCTTCCGGCGCTGAGGGCAACAACGCCGGAGTGGGCCAGCGCTCCTCCAGATACTCCATGATCGCGAGCGACTGGCTCAAGGCCACAGGTGTTGGTGTCTCTCCCACCATCAGGGTCGGCACCAGTCCCTGGGGGTTGATGGCCAGATAGTCCTCGCTGCGCTGTTCGCCCTTGAGAAGATTGACCGGCACCTGGGCGACCTCAATCCCCTTGAGCGCCAGCGCGATTCTTACCCGATAGCTGGTAGATGAACGGTAATAGCCATACAGGCTCATTGAACTCATGCTGCACTCCTCTATGACGCGGTTGAATGCCGGCCGCCCCTTCGCACTACCTCGCACCCAGTTGGCTTGAGGCTTACCGGCACACGACGTCTTCCCGAGACGTGTCTCTGAGAAGCTCTGCCTCTCTAAGCCGCCATCAGGCGTCCAACTGCGTGACCTGCTGATCAATGGCGCCGAAGATGCTCTGACCATCGCGATCGAACATTTCGATGCGGATGCGATCACCGAAGCGCATGAAAGGCGTGCGAACCTCATCGAACAGGATCTTCTCGACCATGCGCACTTCGGCCAGACAGCTGTAGCCCACGCCCCCTTCGCTGATCGGCTTGCCGGGGCCGCCATCCTTGCCGGGATTGGACACAGTGCCTGAGCCGATGATCGCGCCGGCCCCCAAGGGGCGAGTCTCGGCGGCATGCGCCACCAGCTGCGGGAAACTGAAGATCATGTCTGGCCCAGACTCTGGCTCACCGAACTTCTCACCATTGAGATGCACGCTCAGCGGCAAATGCACGCGCCCCTGCTGCCAGGCATCTCCCAACTCATCCGGCGTCACGGCGATGGGCGTGAAGCTTGACGATGGCTTGGCCTGGAAGAAGCCGAAGCCCTTGGCCAGCTCGCCGGGGATCAGCCCACGCAGACTGACGTCATTGACCAGCATCAACAGGCGGATGTGGTCCTCGGCCTGCTCCGGACTGACGTGCATCGGCACATCATCGGTGATGACGGCGATCTCGCCTTCGAAATCGATGCCATGCTCCTCACTGACGCACACGATATCGGCGCTGGGGGCCAGGAAGCTGTCGCTGCCGCCCTGATACATCAGCGGGTCGTGCCAGAAGGTCTCGGGCATCTCGGCGCCACGCGCCTGACGCACCAGCTGGACATGGTTCAGATACGCCGAGCCGTCTGCCCACTGATAACTGCGCGGCAACGGGGAATGCAGCGCTTGGCTTTCCAGGGCAAAGGCGTCCGTCAACGTGCCATCATTGAGCGCCGCGTAGCGTTGCTCGAGCCTGGGCGCCAGTGACGTCCAGTCTTCCAGCAGCGCCTGCAGCGTCGCGGCGACATCCGCGACCTTGACGGCGCGGGTCAGGTCACGGGAGACCAGCAGCAGTGTTCCATCGCGGGAACCGTCCTGGTAGGTAGCGAATTTCATGGGTGCCTCCTTTAAGAGCAACGTGAGCGAGAATGCAGGAATTGCCTGGGCTCGGATGACGAAGGACTGCCAGGTGTCATCGCTGATGCGGGGTGAATGAAGGGGTGATTTGAGGAGTGAAGTGAGACGCGAGCCCCTGCCAGACCGAGCCGTAGTCGCGCTGACGAGCGCTCGACGACAGGGCCTGCGGGGTAGGCTGGAACAGATAGCGACTCTCGAACATGAAGGCGAGCGTATTGCCTTGATAGCGGGGGGCGAGCTCTGCCTGACTGGCGGCCTCGAAGGTGGCAGCGTCAGGGCCATGCGGGGTCATGGCGTTGTGCAGACTCGCACCGCCCGGACGAAAGCCTTCGCGCTTGGCGTCATACTCACCATGGATCAGCCCCATCAACTCGCTCATCAGGTTGCGATGGAAATATGGCGGTCGGAAGGTGTTCTCGGCGACCATCCAGCGTGGTGGAAAGATCACGAAGTCGAGATTGGCGACTCCGGCGGTGTCTGACGGTGATGTCAGCACGGTGAAGATCGAGGGGTCAGGATGATCGAAGCTGACCGTATTGATCGTATTGAAGGTCGCCAGATCATATTTGTAGGGCGCGTAGTTGCCGTGCCAGGCCACGACATCCAGCGGTGAATGATCCAGGCTCGCGCGCCAGAAACGCCCGCCGAACTTGGCCACCAGCGTGAAGTCACCGGCTTCATCCTCGAAACGTGCCGATGGCGCGAGGAAGTCACGCGGATTGGCCAGTCCATTGCTGCCGATGGGCCCCAGAGAAGGTAACTCGAGAGGCGCGCCATAATTCTCGGCCACGTAGCCTCGACAGCCCTCCGCGTGTCCCGCCAGGGGATTGAGCTGGAACTTGATACCACGCGGGATCACGACGATCTCGCCGCTGGCGACTTCCAGCAGGCCCAGCTCGCTACGTACCTCGATGGCACCCTGTTGTGGCACGATCAGCAATTCGCCATCGGCATTGTAGAAAAAGCGCTGCTGCATGCCGCAAGAGAAGGCGTAGAGATGCGTGGCACAGCCCTGCTGTGCCTGGGCATCCCCATTGACCGCCAGTGTGATCAGACCTTCCAGAAAATCGCCGGCGCAGAACGCGACGGGGTCCCAGCGCATCGGGTTGGGATCCGGCTTTCTCTCGGCCAGCGGTGCGGTAGCGACCTGCGGCAACTCCATAGGCTGATATGCGCCCTGCACCACCGAGGGCCGAATGCGGTAAAGCCAGCTGCGCAGATTGTGGCTACGCGGCGCGGTGAAGGCCGAGCCGCTCAACTGCTCCGCGTACAGGCCATAGGGGCAACGCTGGGGAGAGTTCTGGCCCTGCGGTAAGGCGCCAGGCAACGCCTCGCTGGAGACATGGTTTCGAAAACCGGCATGATAATGACACTCAGCGTTGCGCTCGCGCATGACGATTCATCTCCTTGTGGGCTCACGGCTCCTGATGGCCAAGGGCATCCACGGCACGACATACCGCCATTGCCCGATTAGTTACATATGAAACCATATAGCCAGATTCATAACTTGGCAATCGCTCAAATGCTCGACTTTTGTCTTGCTCGCTGTCGGAAGTGGTAACATCGGTAACCTGATCCGACCGCCATGCACTGATGTGATAACGCTGGCCAGCCCTCTCACCGAGTCAGGTAACTCACGATGCAACGCACTGATGACACTCCCGAAGCGCGCGATGCCCTTGATGGTGAAGCCTCACAGGACCGGCCCCGCTGCGAGCTGGATCTTGACCAGTTCCTGCCCTATCGCCTCAACCGACTGGCTGAGCGCACCAGTGAGGCGATGTTCGCCCGCTATGGCGAGCGCTTCGCCATCAACGTCGCCGAGTGGCGTCTGCTGGCCTGGTTGAGCCGTGGCGTACCGATGACCGCGCGGGAAATCAGCCTGCGCACCCACATGGACAAGGTGCGCGTCTCGCGCGCCGTCAAATCATTGGAAAGCCGCGAACTGATCCTTCGTCGCCCGAGCGAGCAGGACCAGCGTGCGCAGTTGCTCGCCCTCACCGCCGAGGGTGAGGCCATGCTCGACGAACTGATTCCCGAAGCGCGGCGTTTTGAGGATGAACTGCTCGGCGCCGTCAATGCACGCCAATACCGTGATCTGCTGCTCACCATGCAGACCCTCGAGCGACAACTGGATCAACTGCCGGGCAGCGACTGAGGCAGGCATGCACGGCACTCGTCAACAGAACGACAGAGGATTTCCTGACCGCCATTTCGCGCGATGTACAATTATGGTATAGGTTGTGTAATGCTTTTAAGGAGCCTTGCCAGCATGCATCGCAAACCGCACCTGCCCAGCAAGCTATGTCAGACCTGCCAGCGCCCCTTCACCTGGCGCAAGAAGTGGCAGGACTGTTGGGACGACGTACGTCATTGCAGCCAGCGCTGTCGTCGCAACGCGCGCCAGCTGGCACGGGAGGCACGCGATGACGTCCACTGATCCCTGGCTGGTATGGTTGAGCGAGGACCTGCGCCTGGATGACAACCCGTTGTGGCAAGCCGCACTTGAGGAGCGAGCCTCGCACCTGCTGGTCGTGCATGTGGTGGCGGCGACGGCCTTCCAGCCATTCGGCAGCGTCAGCCCCGGGGAGCCACACCTGCAGCCGCTCAGCACGGGACGGCAACACGCCCTGCTCGGGAGTCTGGAATCGCTGCGCACGCGACTTAAGGCGCTGGGCAGTGATCTGCTGATCCTCCACGGCGACGCAGCACGACTGATTCCGCAGCTGGCAAGGCAATATGGCTGCCGGGGCGTCATCACGCGCCGCGCCACGGGCGTGCTGGAACAACGCCAGCAACGCGCGGTGGCAAGCCAGTGTCGCTTGCGGCAATTGAACAGTGGTTTGTTGCTGGACGAAGACGAGCTGCCGGAACCACTCGCCGCACTCCCCGAAAGCTTCAGTGCCTTCCGACGCAAGCTGGAGAAGGCCCGCCCGAGCCTCCACGACATACCCGCCCCGCTACAAGCGCCATCCCGGCTCCCCGGTTGGCCAGAGGCCGCCCCTCGTGGCTTTCAGGGCACGGCTAGGCAACTGCTCGAGGCACGCCACTGGCAGGCCGACTCCCGCGGCGAATACACCTTTGCCCCAGGAGAGCCCGCCGGCCTGCAGCGCCTGCAGGATTACCTGAGCCCAGCCTTCGCCGGCCAGTACAAGACCACCCGCAATCGCCTCAGCGGGGCGGATTTCTCGACCCGCTTCTCCGTGTGGCTGGCATTGGGCTGTCTGTCGCCGCGACGAATACTGGACGCACTGCACCGCTTTCAAACCACGCTGCCCGAACACTGCGAGCATACGCAGGCAGCTTTCAAGGACAGCGACTGGGTCCGCGTCGAGCTGTTATGGCGCGAATACTTCCACTGGGATGCACGGCGTCTGGGCAGACAGACCTTCACGAGCGACTCCCAAAGCCACGACGCGGCTCAGCCGCGCAGCCATGAGCCGGCGTCGGAAGCGATTGAACGCTGGCAGATCGGAAGGACCGGGGTGCCATGGGTCGATGCCGGCATGCGCGAACTAGCGGCTACCGGCTGGCTGAGCAACCGCATGCGCCAGAACGTGGCGAGCTTTCTGGTCAAGGACCTTGGCGTGGACTGGCGCCAAGGAGCGGCCTGGTTCGAACATCAGCTACTGGATTACGACATTGCTTCCAACTGGGGTAACTGGCGCTATCTGGCGGGTATCGGACGTGATCCGCGTGGAGATCGGCACTTCAACATGATGAAGCAGGCACGCCAACATGACCCTCTCGGTCATTACGTCAGCCGCTGGATACCGGAGCTTGCGACACTGCCCTCCGGCATGCAGCGCCATGCACCCTGGCTCGCCTGGTCAAGCAGCGCTGAACGCAACGGATCAGCGGGTCACTACCCCCGCCGGCCTCTCACGCATGTCGAGGGTTGGGAGGCCCATCTGGCCGACATCACTCCGACACGCGTGACGCCCTAGCTGAGTGGCTCCTTCGAGCGAGGCTGACAACCTATGAACCACGAAGAGAAAGCCACAAAGCGGGCACAACGCAGAGGAAGCAACGAAGGGATATTCCATAGCGCCTTGGCGCTAACTGGCCGTCAGGGCTGCACTTTATGAGCCTTATTCACTATCATGGCCGCATTCCTCGCAGGAGTCGTCATGAATCAGCCGCTACCGCCACCACTGTCCACGCCGCACCGCAATCTCATTCGTTTGACCATCGCGCGCGGCATCACCTGGACCGGCTTTCTCATCCTGATCATCTTCGGGATCGAGATTATCGGCTTTCAGCTCAATGTGCTGCCCGTCATCTCGATCATTATCGCGATGGGGCTGGTCAATGTCGCGACCTGGTGGCGCCTCGGGCAATCACATCCTGTCACCGATACCGAGAACCTGATTCACCTACTGGTGGATATCGCCGGTCTGACGATGTTGTTCTTCCATACCGGTGGCTCCACCAACCCCTTCGTGCCCTATTACCTGGTGCCGGTGACCATGGCGGCCGCAACGCTCCCGTGGCGTTATGCCTGGGTGATTGCCGCGGTCGGCATGGGTTGTTACAGCTTCCTCATGGTGTTCTATGAGCCGGTGCCGCAGCTGGCGACCTATGAACTGGGCGGACGTATCAGCCTGCATGTCATCGGCATGTGGCTGAACTTCGGCCTGTCGGCGTCGCTGGTGACCTACTTCATCTACAAGATGGCCCATGCCCTGCGCACCCGAGATCAGGCGCTGTCCACCACGCGTGAGGCCGCCCTGCGCAGCGAGCAGGTATTGGCGGTGGCCAGCCAGGCCGCTGGCACCGCGCATGAGCTGGGCACCCCGCTCTCCACCATGGCGGTACTGTTGAGCGAGATGCGCGAGGATGCCAAGGACAGGAATGACCCTCAGCTGGAGGATGATCTTGCCCTGCTGCGCAGTCAGGTCGACACCTGCAAGCAACGTCTGCAGGCGATGGTGGCCGCAGCCGACCGCCGCCGCATGGAGCAGCCTCAACCCATCAATGCTGCCCAGTGGCTGGAGGAAATCGTTCAGCGCTGGCTGGTGGTGCGCCCGGATGTGCAGCATAGCGTCGAGGTGACGCCCGGCGCTGAACAGGCATTCATGCTGGTGGATACCACGCTCGAGCAGGCGCTGATGAACCTGCTCAACAATGCCGCCGACGCCTGCCCGGATGATATCGAGATCACCCTGGAGCAACGCGATCAGGAAGTGCTGATCGACATCCGCGATCATGGCGATGGTGTGCCCATGGCGGTGGCGGATCAGCTCGGTGAGACCTTCATCTCCACCAAATCCAAAGGCATGGGCATCGGCCTGTTCCTCACGCATGCCACCATCAACCGGTTCGGTGGCGGCGTGAGTCTGTATAACCACGAAGATGGCGGCACCTTGACGGAAGTGCGCCTCCCCCTTCATCTGACATGATGGCGGCAAAGACCGCCCAAGCGAGAACCCTGATGAGCGATGCAACCCGACTGCTGATCATCGACGATGATGAATTCTTCTGCCAGGTCACGGCGCGCGCCATGACGCGTCGCGGCTATGAAGTGGAAGTGGCCCGTGATGAAGCCCAGGCACTCAGCGTGGCACGCAGCCACCGCCCGGAGCTGATCACGCTGGATCTGAAGCTGGAGCAGAGTTCCGGCCTCAAGCTGCTGCCCGAGCTGATCGCCCTGCTGCCAGACACGCGTATCGTGGTGCTGACCGGTTATTCCAGCATCGCCACCGCGGTGGAAGCCATCAAGCTTGGCGCGGTCAATTACCTGTGCAAACCCGCCGATGCCGACGAGATCCTCAACGCCTTCAACCGCGAAGGCGGCGATCCTGCCGCCGAGATCTCCGACAATCCGCCGTCGGTCAACCGCCTGACATGGGAGCACATCCAGAAGGTGCTCAACGAGCACGACGGCAACATCTCCTCCACCGCCCGCGCTTTGGGCATGCACCGCCGCACCCTGCAACGCAAGCTGCAGAAGCGTCCGGTCAAGCGCTGAGATAGCGGCACTGCCGTAGTCTGCACCCCCAGGCGACACTTTGCTGCCGGCCAGGCAAAAGCCCTCACCATCCTCGCTCGCAAGCGCGAATCGATGGTGAGGGCTTCGTGTCTCTGCACTGTCTGGAATGAGCCGTTGCTCAAGGGTACGCTGTTATTGCGCCGTCCACCCCAGGTCCATGTTGAAGCTGGAGCCAGTCACTGAGCCTGCCTTGTCGGACGCCAGCCACACCGCCATGTCTGCAACTTCGGAGGGATCGATCATGTGCTTGATCGCCGCGCCCTTGAGCATGATCTTCTCGATCACTTCATCCTCGGGCATGTCATTGAGCTTGGCCTGCTCGGCAATCTGCTTGTCGACCAGCGGCGTGCGCACGTAGGCCGGGCAGATGGCATTAACGGTGATCCCACTTTCCCCACCCTCGAGCGCAGCGGTCTTGGTCAGGCCCATCAGGCCATGCTTGGCGCTGACGTAGGCCGCCTTGCCCGGTGACGCGACGTGCGCATGGATGGATGCCATGTTGACAATGCGCCCATATCCATTCTTCTCCATATGCGGCCAGGCTGCCTGGATCAGCGTGAACGGCGCACTCAGCATCAAGGCGATGATCTGATTCCACTTGGCTTCGGGGAAGTCCTTGATGCGCTCGACATGCTGAATACCGGCATTGTTGACCAAGATATCGAGGCGTCCGAAACGGGATACGGCTTCTTCCACCGCCGCGCGACACTGCTCGGCATCCGTCAGGTCGGCCTTGAAGAAGGCAGCCCCGGCCTTGTCGGCGACCTCTGCCCCCTCATCACTGAAATCGACCGCCAGCACCTGATGCCCGGCATCGCACATCGCTTGCATGATGGCGGCGCCGATACCACTGGCGGTGCCGGTCACCAGTGCAACGCGGACAGGGGAAGACTGTTGTTCACTCATGCGAATCTCCTGACAGAGGGGAATGTCATGCTGCTCTGCAACATATAATGAAGATAGCGCTAATCTAGCCGTCTTTGCCACCCGACCATCGCCGAGTTGCACTCCCCACTGGCATTATCGAGCGCCAGCAGTATCACAGCCGCATGATGCATTCGACGCAATCGTTGCATCCGCTGACGCAACCCGGCCGCCAGGCGCTATTCACGACGAGAAGTGGGCCGGCTATGACGGGAAGCGAACCTGCACCAGCAGCCCCGGGGCCTGCGGCGTTCCCAAGGGACTCTCCTTCAGCGCAAGCTCTGCGCCTAGACGTTCAGCGAGCTCGCGCACGATGGAAAGGCCCAGCCCCGAGCCTTGAGTCTTCTGGCCGGCCAGACGCACGAAGCGCTCAAAGACGCGCTCGCGTTCACGCAGCGGGATTCCGGGGCCCGTATCGGCCACTTCCAGACGCCATCCATCGTCGTCGCGGCGGATATCCAGACGCACCTCTCCGCCTTCTGGCGTATAGCGCAGCGCATTGTCGAGCAGATTGCGCAGCAGCACGTAGAGGCCGTTTTCGTGACTGACCAGCTGCGCGCCGGGTGCAACCTCGATATGCAGCTTGATGCCTCGCTGGCGTGCCATGGGGCCCAGGTCCCGCGCCAGCTCATTGGTCAGCTGGGCGAGATCGACCGGACGACGCGGTGCCTCTGCCCCGCTTTCCAGTCGTGACAGGGTCAACAGCTGCTCCACTACCCGCGTCATGCGATTGACGCCATCCACGATCATGCGTGCCGAGCGCCGCGAGGCCTCATCCCTGGCATCGGCCTCCAGATTCTGGGCATGCACCTTGATGCCCGCTAGGGGAGTCCGCAATTCATGAGCGGCATTGGCCGTGAAGCGCCGCTCCTTGTCGAGGGTGTCCGCCAGGCGCGCCAGCAGCCCATTGAGGGCATCCACCATGCCGCGTATCTCGTCAGGTGCCTCGCTGGCATCCAGCGGCTCAAGGTACCCGGGTTGACGGGCCGTGATCTGATGACTGATGCGCAATACGGGACGAAAACCCCGCGAGACCGCCACACCGATCAGCAAGGCGATCACGAGCAACCCGACCACCAGCGCCAGCACGTTGTGCAACGCAATCTGGCCGGTCAGTTCATCGCGCACATCTTCACGCTGGGCCGCCGTGACCCAGATGCCACTCTCGGGGAAATACAGCGTGAAGGTGAACCAGTCATGGTGATTGTCATGCTGCATGCCATAGCCAGGCACCGGCAGGTAATCGAGCGCCACGGAGCGTGAAGAGAGGCCAAGCAACGGCTGGCCCAGGGCATCCCACATCTGGAAGATCAGTTTGTCTTCATAGACATGCCCCAGCGGGGATTTCTCGTGACCATCGGCAAAGCTCAAGGAGGGCGGACGCAGGCTGAACTGGCCAGATGTCATCTGCTGCAACGTTTCCTGACGCGCGACCGGTGTCAACGACGCCAATTGAGACTGATAGAGCCGCCCCAGCATGCGTGCATTCTGGGCCAGCTCAGCGTCGAACAGCTCATCAATCTGCTCGCGGGAGTCGAAGTAACTCCAGGCAGCGGCCGTCCCCAGCACGATCACGACGCCACCAATCAGGTTGCGCCGCAGGAAACTGCGGATGGATTTCACGTGAGTTCCCCCAGCCGATAGCCCACGCCGCGCACGGTCTTGACCACCCCGGTGCCGAACTTGCGGCGCAGATGGTGCACATGTACCTCGATGACATTGCTCTCGACATCGCCATCCCAGCCATAGAGCTGCTCGACGAGCTGATCTCGGCTGAAGACACGGCTGGGGTGCAGCAGCAGGAACTCCAGCAGATCAAACTCGCGCCGTCCCAGCGCGACCTCACTACCGGAGAGCGTGACAATGCGGCCAGCTTGATCAATGCGCAACGGCCCCAGCTGCAGGCAACCGCTGGCCTGCCCGGCATGGCGCCTGACCAACGCACGCAGACGCGCCACCAGCTCGGCAATGTCGAACGGCTTGACCAGATAGTCGTCCGCGCCGCCGTCCAGACCACGTACCCGGTCGCTGATGTCATCACGTGCCGTCAGGATCAATACCGGCAACGTCTGGCCCTGACGGCGCAAGTGACTCAAGACCTGCAGACCGTCGAGATCCGGCAGGCCAAGGTCCAGCACAAGCACATCAAAGGGCGAATGCTTGAGCGTGGCGGCAACGTTAGCGCCCTCCTTCAACCATTCAGTGCTCATGCCTTCGCGGCGCAGGGTATGGTTGACCCCCTCCCCCAACAACGGATCATCTTCGACGAGCAGAACTCGCATCTGGACTCCTTGAAATCGTTCTGATTCTGCCATGTCATATCAGGACATGAGACAAGACGTCCGCCACCGAAAGGTGACGGACGTTGGAAGCAAACCTCGGGATAGCACATCGCCGGTGTCGGTAGATCAGCCAGCCATCACACACCGCTGCGTGCGCGACGCCCCGGGTGTCGAGCATGGCGCCACCTGGCCAGACGCGCCGTCAGCAGCATCCTCTGCTCACGCAGCCCGAGCGCGCCTCGCTCCAGCATGCGGCGCGGCCCTCCGATGACACGCCGCAACGCCTCACCCGCCATCAACCAGCCATACGCGAGCGGGTGCCCGGCTCGCGCCAGACGCAGTCGGAAGATCAGCTCGCGCGCCTGACGCGCCACACTGACAGGATGATTGCCCTGATGACGCGCTAGGCGCATCAACAGAGGGTCCTCTTCACCGGTGATCAGCGCCGGAGTATGCAAACGGATACGTGAGTGTTTCGCTGTCGCCAGCGGAACGAAAAAGTCGCCGTCTGCCTGCACGATCAGCTCCAGCAGCGGGCGTCGGCTATCCGCCGAGCCATGAAGCTCAAGACACTCCAGAACCTTGGTGCGCACCTCGGCCGGCCAACCCCCATGCTCGAGCACATGCCAGGCGCGGCCACTCTCCAGATGCCAGCGGCCATCGCCCGGCAGGCTCAGCAAGGTATCGGGGCGCTCCGAAGTCGGGATGTTGCGCAGCTGCGTGCATAGCGCTTCACCCCTCACATCTGCGTGCGTCAGTGAGAGGCGGCGATGTTGCTGGCCACTCGGGGTGGGCAATACCCTGCACAGCAAGGCAAGGTCATCCCCCTCTCGCTCGACCAGAATCAATACAGCCCCTGCTGCCGCCAGCTGCCAACAGAGCTCTCGACAGCTGGAGGCCATCGGCGCCTCGACCAGTACACGATGCCCGGCAAGGCCAACGGGCTTGAGCTTTGCAGCGGTGTGGGCAAGACCAGTGCGTTCAAGAACTGTGCGTGCAAGAGAAGTGAACATGAGGGCTTTCCTTGGGTCGAGGCATTACCAGACACAGAGGCGCGAGTGGATGCCACACCTTGTGGACCTGCGAAGGAGCATGATCGATCAGCTCACTGACAGACATGTGGCAACGAGGTGACATCTCCACAAACGTGCTGGCGATTACCATGGCCAACACGCAAGCGTTCAGCTGAACCATGGAGTGATCACCAGCATGAACGGCTGCGCTTAACGCAAACTTAAGCCCTCACAAGACGATGCCACGATAGCACTGGCCTTCCTGCTTCTTGCTCGCCGCTTGCTCGCTCGAGCTCGACTCTCCGCGAATGCGCCCCTCATGCTCAGAAGCCGAACAGCCCAACGATAGGCGGCACGATGAAGGCGGTCAGCAGACCGGTCAGCCCCATCGACATGCCAGCGAAGGCGCCTGCGAGCGTGCTCACCGACGAGAAGCAGAAGGCGGTACCGATACCATGCGCCGACAAGCCCATGGTGAAGCCCTTGACGGTATCGTCTCGCGCCCCTGCCAGTCGCATGACAACGGGGCCTACCACACAGCCCAGGGTACCGGTCAGCAGCACCAGCCCTGCCGTCAGCGAGGGGATACCGCCCAGTTTTTCGGCGATCCCCATCGCGATCGGCGATGTGACGGATTTGGGTGCCAGGCTCAAGGCCACCTGGGTTTGTGCCCCCAGCGCCAGCGCCAGACCCAGGGTAGTGGTCACGGCAGTGACGATACCGACGCAACAGGCCGTCAGCAGTGGCCACAGCATTTGCTTGACCCGGTCGAGATGATCAAACAGAGGCACCGCCAGCGCGACGGTGGCCGGCCCGAGCAGGAAGTGGATGAACTGGGCCCCTTCAAAGTAGGTGGGATAGTCGGTGTCCGTCAGCCACAGAAACCCGATGATCAGCGCGATGGAGACCAGTACCGGGTGCGCCAGCGATGCGCCCCGTGCCAGACGATTGATCGCCGTCGCCAGCAGAAAGGCCACCAGCGTCAGTAGCAGATGCAGCAACGGAGAAGCGCTCAGGTACACCCACAGGGCGTCAAGCGGGGCCAGATTCATGAGGACACCTCATCGCCGTTGGGTGACTTGCCCCCTGACCCGCTCGGCGTAGCAGAGCCTCGGTCGATCAAACGCTGCAACAGCCAGGCCGTGACAAACTGGGTGACCGCGATCGACGCGACCAGCGTGATGGCGATGGCGGTGAGATCGCGTGCGATGAGCTCGAAATGGACCATCACGCCAACGCCCGCAGGCACGAACAGCAGCGACAGATGCGAGAGCAGGCCATTGCTGGCAAGCCTGAGACTGGCCGGCACGCGTTCCCGCAGCAGGGCACGGGCCAGCTGACGTTGACCGAAGTCTCGATCCGCACTCTCGTCAACGCGCAGCACTCCTTCCCCTTCTCTGTCCGGGGCAGGCAACAACCGTTTGCGCAGCCGCCCTCGCAACATCAACCCCAGCAGCAGGAAAAGCATTCCCAGTACTGGCCCTGGCACCGGCAACAACAACGCACGCCCCGTCACCTCGCCGAGAAACTGGCAAAGCAGAAGGATGCAGAACCCCTTGATCAACGCCATTTCCTTACATACTCCTCTTGACCGTGTCAGCCCGTCAGGCTGCCATACTGACAATTATGTCACAGCCATCCTTGACGACCGCCCCTCTCTGCCCTGACGTCCTTACTGCCCTCAATGTTCAAGACGCTAACAACGGTTTGGCAACGCTCTACTGTGGTAGTCTGCGATCTCGACCACCCATCACCGTTACAGACAGGGAAGGCTGCGACACGATGCCAGACTCTCTCGGGCTTGATACTTCCGTTATTCCCAATTGGATCAAGACATTGCGGCATGAAGAGGATCATCAGGCCCTGATGATTCTTGAGCTGGCTGCGGACCTGGCTGGCGCTCCTATGGGGATGATCAACCTGCGTGACGGCGAGCAGCTCAAGCGCTGGTTGAGTCTGGATGACAACGCGCATGAGTCCGTCCTTATTAGCAATGCGCTGTGTGGCGTGGCGGTACTGCAAGCCAGTCCCCTCATCACGTGTGACGCCCGTCGACAACCCGAATTCGCCGGTTGCAGTTCGGTCCTTGCCGACGGCATTCGTTATTACATCGGCTTGCCCCTCAAGGCAGACAATGGCGAGATAATCGGCTGCATGAGCCTGGCGGACACTGCACCGCGTCAACAGTTGCCCAGCCCGGACGTCCTCATCCGGCTGGACAAGCTCGCGACCCTTGCGACCGAGGCGCTGAAACGCCAAGTCAATCAAAGCTACCTCAATGCAGAGTTCGCAGACAGTCAATCGCGCGCCAGCTGGATATTGCGCAGCATTTCCGATGGCATCATCGAATGGAAAACAGGCAACGAGAGACTGACCATCTCTACCCGCCTGGAAAACCAGTTGGGGTATGAAGCCGGAACACTCGACACCGGACTCGAAGCATTGCATGAGAGAGTCGCACCCGACATGCGTGACGACTTCAAGGCCTTGGTCAACGCCAAGCGACTGAGCGGAACGCCTTTCAATTGCGAGCTGCTGATTCGCACTCAGCAGGGAGACCATCGCTGGTTTGAGCTACGCGCTCAATTCGAGGTCAGAAACGGCGAGCCCTACCGCTTCATTGGCTCATTACTGGATATCCATCAGCAGCATCTGGCCAAGGATGCCCAGGCTGACAAGCTGCGCCGCTATGAACGTCAGCAGGCGGCTTTGATCGAGCTTGGCAACACCCGCCACGATGACAGCACGCAACTGGATGGCCTGCTGCCGTGGCTATGTGAGCAAATCGCCAAGGGCCTGCAGATACGCAAGGTCAGCTTCTGGTACATGAATGCCGACCACGACTGCCTTTCGCTCGCCCATGTCCATGATGCGTGGATCCCCCCGCCGCACGATGCGACGCATAGCACAGTCCCTACTCGCCTTACCCGGACCCAGAACCGGGTCTATTTCGAAGCCCTGGATGCCGGGCGTGCTATCGCGTTGTCCGATGTGACCAAGGCCAATCAGGAGTTGCTGTTTGATGGCACCTTCCGCTGCAGCGTGAAGGCCATCATCGACAGCCCGATCCGTGTGGCAGGCCGGGTGGTGGCCGTCATCTGCTGTACCGAAAGCAATGCCCCGCGCGAATGGGCAGATGATGAGCAGGCGTTTCTGTCCTCAGTGGCGGATCACGTCTCACAGCTCATGACCGAATTCGAGCAACAGGCCTCTCAGAAACGCCTGCGGGCCAACGAGCGACGCTACCGCGCCACCTTCGAGCACTCTGCTGTCGGCATGGCGCACCTGAGCACCAGTGGCCAGCTGTTGCGCGTCAACCAACGACTCGAGAGCATCCTGGGCTACACCGCCGCCACCTTGTCCCAGAGTGTGATACGCGAACTGATCGAGCCGGAAGACCTGGAAAGCTTCCTGCAGCAACATCAGGCGCTGATCGAGCAGCGCAAGGACTTCTTTACCCAGCAATGCCGCTTCATCCACGCCTCCGGAAACTCGGTACATGCAGAAATCAGTGTTTCTGCGGTTGAGGCGACGCCAGACCAGGAGGGCTATACGCTGCTGGCGCTGATCGACAATACGCTCAATCACACCATGTCGCAGCGCATGGCCCATGAGGCCAACCACGACAGCCTGACGGGATTGCTCAATCGCGGCGCCTTCAAACGTGAACTGACGACACTTTGTGATGATGCGCGTGCCACCCGCGCGCTGCATTGTCTCGCCTACATCGATCTGGACCAGTTCAAGGTCGTCAATGACACATGTGGCCACTCTGCCGGCGATGCGCTATTGATCCAGCTGGTCGACGTCATTGCCGCCGGATTGCACAAACAGGATCGTCTTGCGCGCCTGGGAGGAGACGAATTCGGCTTGCTGATGCCCAACATGACGCTGGATGCCGCCGAGGCGCTGCTTGAAGAGCTGCGCCAATCCGTCACCAACTTCCGATTCATGTGGGAAGACAAGCTGTTCACCATCAGTACCAGCATTGGCCTCGTGAGCATCGACAGCAACCACAACGACCCGCACCAGCTGCTGAGTGCCGCCGATGCTGCCTGCTATGAAGCCAAGGATGCCGGGCGAAACCGCATTCATCGGCACAGTGAATCCGGTGATGAAGTAGCACGGCGCATGCAGGAAATGCACTGGCTGACAGAAATCACCGCGGCCATCGAAGAACAACGCCTGGTGCTCTACCAACAGCCGATTGTCAGCACCCTCGCCACTGCACAAGCCGTCCACGCAGAGCCAGGCGAGAGCCCGCACTGCGAGCTTAACTGCGATCTACATTACGAAGTGCTGGTGCGCTTGAAAGGCCGGGATGGCACCATCATTGCGCCGGGCGCCTTCCTGCCTGCGGCGGAGCGTTATGGCCTGTCAGCCGCTATCGATGAACATGTCATCCGCCAATACCTGAGCTGGCTGGCAGCGCACCCTGCGCATGCCCAGCGACTGACCATGGTGTCACTCAATCTCTCCGGACACTCCATCAGCAGCCCGAGCTTTCGCGACCTGCTGGTCACGATGGTCCGCGACAGTGGCATCCCGGGTGACAAGCTGTGTTTCGAGATCACCGAATCCGTCGCCATCACGCGGCTGGGCGATGCTCGCGCCTTCTTCGAGGCACTCGGCGCACTCGGCTGTTCCTTCGCGCTGGATGACTTCGGGAGTGGAGTCTCGTCCTTCGGTTATCTGAAAAACCTGCCCGTCGACTTCCTGAAGATCGATGGCGCCTTCATTCGCGACATGGACACCAACCGCGTCTCCTACTCCATCGCCCGCGCCATTGCCGAAGTCGCACGTGAAATGGGCATGAAAACCGTGGCGGAATTCGTGGGGAGTGCACAAGTGCTCGCCTCCGTCACCAGTATCGGTGCCGACTATGTACAGGGCTACGCGCTTGGCATGCCGGAGCCACTCGAGACAATCGCCATACTACCCAATACCGATGATGCCCACGGCAAGGGGCATACTGAAGGCAAAGTCTCCAGCACAATCTCACGGGGCAATGACACTCGCGTGGTGGAGCCTTCTCCTAAAGTTTACTGAGACAAGGGCTTGCTGAATCAGAGGCTCGGGCTTGCTGAGTCAAGGCGGAGCACGCCATAGAGCAGAGAAGCGGCATTTCTCAAAACCACACACTACCCCTTTCTCCAGAACCAGACCAGAGAAGCCCAGCCTCTGAGCGGCGAACGCCACTCGGGGGCTGGGCTTCTTTTCCCTTTCAGGGTGCAAGATGCAAGAAGAGTAGCGGTGTCAGAAACCGGATTCGCGACGCCAGACCCCGACCACTTCACGCCAGGTTCGGCTCAACAGGCTGCGCGGCTCTGTCTCGACATTGACCATGCCGCGCCGGCCAGGCATCGAGAGTGCCAGGGCCTGTGAGAAGTCCACTGGCTCAAGCGTGACCCGATAGAGGCTGCGCATCAGTTCCAGCTGCCCTTCCTCGCCCTCGCGAACCTTTAACTCCCCACCGTAGGGCGAGGCCATTTCCGGCTGTTCAAGCACCGCAACTGCCTGAGGCTCGACGCTGACCACACGCATTTCCAGCGGCTTGCCTACCGGCGCCAGCGGATAAAACCAGGCAGTGGCACCTTCATCGACGCGCAGCACCTCTTCCTCTTCTACCCAGGCCGTCAGGGTCACCTGCCGGGGATTGCGCAGCGTCATCACCCACTCCCCTTCACCGACCCAGCCTCCTTCTCGCAAGGCAGGGTTGAGCGAGTGCACCTTGCCGGCGAATGCCGCCTCCAGCTGACCGGTCGCCTGCTCGGCTTGCAGCGCGCTGACCCGTTGGCGCTGCACGTCAAGATCAGCCTGCACCACTGGGCTATCCTGCAGCAGCCTGCGATCCAGACCACTGGCGGAGCGACGCCAGTCCAGCTGCTCCACGCGACGCTCGGCGGGAAAATCCATAAAAGATTTTTAAAAGCACAATATTGATTACATCAGTTTCTTGACCCATAGCGCAGCAGCCTCCACCAGCTTCTGATGAGCATGCCGAAAGGCCTCTTCGCTCTTGCGATAGGGATCGGGAATCTCTTCCCCCTGGCCGCCCGCCAGCCAGCGGCCGAACAACATCGTCTTGCCACTGACCTGCGGTGCCATCTGGTTGATGGCGCGGCGATGGCCATCGCTCATGACCAGAATCAGGTCTGCAGCCGTCAGCATCTCGACCGACACCTGGCGCGCACGATGCTCATCCACCTCGAGCCCCGATTCGACGGCGAAGCGAGCTGCCGTGGGTTCGACCGGGTGATCGACCAGTGCGCCCACGCCCGCCGAGTGCACTGTCTTGCCAGGCAACGCCTGCTTCAACAGTGACTCGCCGACCGGGCTGCGACAGATATTGCCGGTACACACCACCAGAATATTGTTGAACACGCTGACTTCCTCTTCCTTGTGACGCTTGCACTCATGTTGATGGCCCGGCGCGCGGCAAGCTTGGCCCCGCGCGGACGTCAGACGCCCATTGTCGCATGCTGGCAGCCTGTTCGGCAGGTTCCGTTTACCAGCTTCGCAACCGATCACAGACGACACCTTTGGCTTTACAAGGGCCAGCAGCGTGCTCATATGGCAACACTGAGATGATCCGACGCAATAGCCCCCTGCCCCTTGAAGACCTCTGGCAATATCTCCAAGTCCTGATATGTAGCCAATGAAGTGACTGGCCTAGGGCGATCCCAATCCCTCGCGACACCCATTCAGTCACTTGCTGAACCAGCACCCACCAGGGAGGCAAGATGAGCAACAAGACACTGACCGCGTCCAATCCGGCCAATGACAAGGTTCTCAAGGAATACGCCACGCTGAGCAAGGAAGAGGTTCAGCAGAAACTGGAGCAGACGCGCAAGGCATACTCGAGCTTCAGTCAGACCACCGTGAAGGATCGTGCGCAGCGCCTCACCGTTCTGGCGGACCTGATCGATGAGCATCAGAAGGAAATCGCCACGCAGATCGCCCATGAGATGGGCAAGCCTTATGATCAGGGCATCAGCGAGACGCAGATTTCCTCAAGCATTGCGCGCTTCTATGCCGACAACCTGCCCGAGCTGATGGAAACCGAGCAACGTGATGTCGATGGCGCCGTGCGTGCCAAGATCGTCAAGGACCCCATCGGCGCCGTCCTCGGCGTGATGCCGTGGAACTATCCGCTCTATCAGGTTATCCGTTTCGCGGCTCCGGCCTTGGCGGGCGGCAATGTCTGCCTGATGAAGCACGCCTCCAATGTCCCGGGCTGTGCCGATCTGATCACTCAGCTATTCCACAAGGCCGACTTTGAAGAGGGTATCTTCACCTGGTTGCCGGTGGGTTCGGAGATGATCGAAGACATCATCAATGATCCTGTCGTCCAGGGCGTCACCTTGACCGGCAGTGAAGAGGCGGGACGCAAGGTCGCCGAGCAGGCAGGCGCGGCGCTCAAGCCAAGCGTGCTGGAGCTGGGCGGTATCGATCCGCTGATCGTGCTGGATGACGCCGACATCGAGCGTGCAGTGGATCTCGCCATCGCCGGGCGTTTCGACAATACCGGCCAAAGCTGCGCCGCCTCCAAGCGCCTGATCGTCGACAAGTCCCTCGCCGAGGACTTCTCCAAGCGCCTGATCGAGAAGGTCAATGACATGCGCATGGACGACCCGATGAGCGAAGGGGTCGATATCGGCCCGATGTCTCGCAAGGACCTGCGCGATGACCTGCATGACCAAGTCCAGCGCGCCATCAAGGCAGGCGCCAAGCTTGAGTGCGGTGGTGAGATTCCGGATCGCGACGGCGCCTGGTATCCGCCGACGGTGCTGACCAACGTCACCCAAGGCAATCCGGCCTTCAATGAAGAGCTGTTCGGTCCGGTTGCCTCCGTGGTGGTCGCGGACAACGAAGCGCATGCCATCGAGCTTGCCAACGACTGCCCCTATGGCCTGGGCAGCACCGTGGTGGCCAAGGACGACGAACGGGGTGAACGCGTCTCTCGTCAGCTACAAGCTGGCATGAGCTTCGTCAACCGCCCGACCACGCCCTTCGCCCAGCTGCCCTTCGGTGGTGTCAAAGGCAGTGGCTACGGTCGTGAGCAGAGCGAATATGGCTTCGGTGCCTTCATGAACATCCGCACCGTCTATGTCGCTGAACACTGAGTCGCTGTACCTTAAGGCGTAACGTAACGCCAGCGACACTAAACAGCTGAATAGAATGAACAGCTGAAGAGACTGCAGCGGATGATTCACTCCAGACCATTCGCGGCAATGAACAACGCCCCGCTTTTCAGCGGGGCGTTTTGCGTCAAGAATTCGCAAGCTCTGCCTTGCGATATTTCCTCTCTCGACCATCGCACTGATCGCACCCATCAGGTCAGCGCATCACGCAGCCCTGCAGGCATGCTTCACCTTCCAGCTGAACCGTGACGTGCGAGATGTCATGGCCGTCGCGCAGATAGGCCTGAACACGCTCCAGCACATCGCCGGGTACGCTGGTGGCGGCCACGACGACGTGCAGGCTGGCAATCGGCGACTGAGGCGTCAGCCCCCACAGATGCAGGTCATGTACGCTCTCCACGCCCTCAAGCGCCAGAACGCCGGCCTGGATATCGGCATGGTCGAGCTGCTCCGGCGTGCCTTCCAGCAAGGTGTGCGCCGACCGCTTCACCAACGACCAGGCACCGCGCAATATCAGCACTGCCGCGAGCACTGACAACAGCGGGTCCGCCTGATTCCAGCCGGTGGACATGATGATCAGCGAGGCGACGATGGCCGCCACCGAGCCGAGCAGGTCCCCCATCACATGCAACACCGCGCCGCGCAGATTGAGGTTGTCCTGATCGCCCTGATGCAGGATACGAAATGCCGCGATATTGACAACAAGTCCAAGCACGGCAATCGCCAGCATCGGCCCCGCCAGTACGTCGGAGGGCAGCCAGAGCCGCTTGATGGCTGCCACCACGATCGCCGCCCCGATCACCAGCAGGGTCAGGCCATTGACGAACGCGGCCAGCACCTGAAAGCGCGCATAGCCGAAGGTCAGCTTGCGGGTCGCCGCCCGATGCCCGAGGCGAAACGCGCACCAGGCCAATGCCAGCGACACGGTATCACTGAGCATGTGCCCGGCATCCGCCAGCAGGGCCAGTGAACCTGCGATCAGCCCGCCGACCACCTCCGCCAGCATGAAGCCGCCCGTCAGATACATCGCCAGCTTGACGCGTCGCTCGCTATCGGCTGTCACCTCAGGCGCATGATCATGGTGGTGCCCGTGTGAATGACCGTGTGTGTGGCTGTGCGAATGACCGTGCGAATGATCATGTGGGTTACCGTGTGGATGGCCATGCGAGCGACCGCCTGAAGGGGCGAGGGCATGGGAATGATCGTGAGCGTGCTGCTCGTAAGGCTCATGAGAGGGTTCGCGAACCTCATCTTGCGGTGTCGATGCCATTCAACCTCCGGCCATCTAATGAAAAAAGAAACATGTCTGCATGATGCGCAGCGTAACGTCGAAAGTCGCGCGGCATTCAAGTCGCATTGGCGGATTTTCGCGTTCCGATAAAGACCAGCAGTCGTTGCGCCGGCTTGGTAGGATAGTTACTACATGTGTCGCAACGAATAAAGGATTCCCGCCTTCCCCATGAGCCTCTCCTCCGAGACGATCCCCTCCCGTTCGCCCCTCAAGGCCGATCTGCTTCTCCTCTTGGTCACCATCATCGCCGCTGCAGGCTGGATCTTCTCCAAGGAGGCAATGGCCGGAATGCCCCCCTTGCTGTTCATCGGCAGTCGCTTCCTGCTTGCGGGGCTCATTCTGGCCATCTTCGATGCGCGCTCACTGGGGCAACTTTCAACCATACGCAAGCTGCGTGCCAGCGGCGTCGGTGTCTTGTTCGGGGGCGCCATGGCCTGCTGGTCATTGGGGGTCGCACTGTCTGATCAGCTGGGCGTGATCGCCTTTATCAACAGCTTCGGCATCCTGATGGTGCCGGTGCTCGCACGACTGCTGTTCAAAGACAGGCCGCCGCTGAGCACCTGGATCGCACTGCCCACCGCCCTGCTCGGCTTCGCGCTGCTTGGCATGGGGCAGCCCGGCGCGACCGATGGCTTCACCATCGAGCCCGCCCAGTGGCTCATCTTCGGCGCCGCCTGCCTGTTCGCTCTGGTGTTCAACTTCAATTCACGCCTGGTACGCAACATCCCAGCCCTGCCGCTGACGGCTATCCAGCTGATGACCACCGGCGTCACCTGCCTGATACTCTCGGCACTCAGCGAGAGCTGGCCCGCCGGTATCAGTCTCGACATCCTGAGCTGGTTCCTGGCCAGTACCCTGATCGCCAGCACGCTGCGCTTCTTCCTGCAGATCTACGCACAGGGCCTGACCACCCCTAGCCACGCCTCGGTCATCCTGATGCTGGAAGCGGTCTGGGCCGCTCTGATGTCAGCCGCCTGGTTCGGTGAGCGCATGACCCTGATCCAGATGACCGGCTGTGGCCTCATTTTCACCGCCCTGTTGATCAATCGCTGGCAATGGATCTCACGCCTGTGGCGTCAACGGCGGTTTGCCTCGTGAGTAATGCGTCCTGACTTGAGTGTCAGGCATGTCGCCACCATGTCTGACGCTTGAGCCTTCGACTTCCCGCCCCATTCTCTACCACCGGAGCCACCATGATCCCCACACTACTCGGCGTACTGACGCTGCTGATGGCAGCCTTCACCCTGCTGCCACTGACGCGTATTCGCCATTGGTCGGTGCGCATCATGGATTTCCCCCGCCTGCAGCTGGCCGCATTGTGGGCGATGCTGTTGATCGCCGACCTCGCAGTGTCCGATCTCGCCTTCGGGCTCAGGGTGACACTGGTCGTGATAGCGGTGGCCGGACTTGTCTATCAGGCACACTGGATCATGCCCTATACCCGCCTCTTTCCATGCGAGTCCGCACGGGCAAAAAGCCATGACAGACAGCGCCATATTCGCCTTCTGACCGCCAACGTTCTGACCAGCAACCACGACAGTGACAAGCTGCTGACCATCGTCGAACGGGAACAGCCCGATGTGCTGGTGACGCTGGAATCCGATGACTGGTGGCAGCAGCGGCTCGACGTGCTCGAGGCGGATAGCGAGCAATACGGCTATACGCATACCCTCAAATGCCCGCTGGATAACCTCTATGGCATGCATGTCTATTCACGCCTGCCACTGCATGACGCCAGCATCGACTACCTGGTCGAAGAGGATGTGCCGTCGATGCATGCGCAACTGGAACTGGCCAGCGGTGACCGTGTACGGGTGCACTTCCTGCACCCGGCGCCGCCCAGCCCGACCGAGAATGACGAGTCATCCGAGCGGGATGCCGAGCTGATCATCGTGGCGCGCAGCGTCGCCGACAGCCAGCAACCGGTGATCGTGACCGGTGACCTCAACGACGTGGCCTGGTCTCGCACCACGCGCCTGTTCCGCAAGCTGTCCGGTCTGCTGGACCCCCGCGTGGGCCGTGGCATGTTCAATACCTTCCACGCCACCATTCCCCTGCTGCGCTGGCCGCTGGATCACCTCTTTCATAGCGAGCATTTCAGTGTGGTACGCGTGGCGCGCATGGAAGCCTTCGGCTCGGACCACTTCCCGCTGCTCACCGAACTGGCGCTGACGCCCGCCCAGGACACTGGCGAGACGCTCGATGCCCCAGAGCCGGACGCCGACGACCAGGCCGAGGCCAGTGAGACCGCCAACGACGAGAATGTCAGTCAGCAGGACGTGCCGAAACCGGGTCGCTGAGCCCGACATGCCTGAGGTGGCATTTGGCTGAATTCACCAAAAGGTCCCAAACTGGCTGATGAGGGTTGAGCCATACGGGAGGCAGGCATGCGAGGACTCGACTGGCTGGGAACGCGGCTGGCGCGTCATCTCACGGCGCCGGGCAAGCTACCGGCGCATCGCGCCACGTCATCACCGGAAAAGCTGGCTGCCACCCTGCGGCGCGGCGATGTCCTGCTGGTCGAGGGCTCCTCGCGTATCAGCACCGCCATTCGCTACCTCACCCAGTCGACCTGGTCTCATGCCGCGCTCTGCGTGCGCACGCCGCTGGACACCAGAGGACGTCCGGTCAGGGGCGACTGCCTGTTGGAAGCGGACGTCACCGCCGGGGTGCGCCGCGCCCCCCTCAACCATTACTGGCATCAGCACACGCGCATCTGCCGCCCGGTCGGACTCACGGAGAAGGAGATCAGCGCGTTGATCGCCCACGCCGAAGCGCGGCTGGGCCATCAATATGACCTGCGCAACATCGTCGATCTGGCTCGCTATCTGATTCGCACACCACCGGTGCCAAGCCGCTATCGACGCCGCATGCTGGCATTGGGCAGCGGCGACCCGACCCGCGCGATCTGCTCATCGCTGATCGCCGAAGCCTTCCAGGCCGTGCGCTATCCCATCCTGCCAGACAGCGACGTCCTGCCCTCCAACGACCCGGCATGCCTGCACTGCTATCAGGAGTTGCTTCATATCCGCCATCACAGCCTATTTGCGCCCTGCGACTTCGATATCTCGCCCTACTTCGACATCATCAAGCCGACCCTGTGCGCCGGATTCGATCCCCATCGCCTGCAGTGGAGCGAACCGCCCGCCTGATCTGGTATGCTGCGCGCCATCCGCGGCCTTGCTGGCCGGCGCTGGTGCATCAGCTCTCCTGTGCCGACTGAGCCGCCTGCCGCCCTTTGACACTCTTCACGACCGGAACCACGCCCGTGACCAATAACGACATCATCCGTCGCCTGCGCTACGCGCTGAACCTCTCCGACACCGACATGATCAACACCTTCGCTGCCGCGGACCACGAGGTCTCACGCGCCCAGATCAGCGATTGGCTCAAGCGCGATGATGATGAAGCTCAGCAGCGCATCAAGGACATCGACCTGGCCAGGTTCCTCAATGGCCTGATCAACGTACGTCGCGGCAAGCGCGAAGGCGCCCAGCCGGCGCCTGAAAAGCGTCTCGACAACAACGTGATTCTGCGCAAGCTCAAGATCGCATTCGAGCTCAAGGATGACGACATGCTCGAGCTGCTGGCACTGGCCGGTTTCGAGCTGATCACCAAGTCCGAGCTGTCTGCCTTCTTCCGCAAGCCCGATCATCGCCACTACCGCGAGTGCAAGGACCAGATCCTGCGCAACCTGCTCAAGGGCATCGAACTGCGCCATCGTCGCCATGACCCCGAGACCGAGCAGCACGCCGTCGATCCGGTCTGATCAGACTCTGATGTGCTCTCAACAACAACGCCGCCCCGGAATCCAGGGCGGCGTTGTTGTATGACGGCAATGGCGGTACCAACAGCGGCTCAGCATTCGCGGTTGGGGCGCCCTTCCATGGTGGCCAGGCGCGCCAGCAACGGCGCCATGCGGTGCTGACTCCCTTCCGCCGCCGCGACCAGCGCCGGCAATACCCAGGACGGCAGGTCAGGCATCAGACGGTAATAGACCCATTGCCCCTGGCGGCGGTCCAGCAGCAGACCGCAATTGCGTAACTGGGCCAGATGGCGCGACACCTTGGGCTGCGACTCCTGCAACACGTAGGTCATCTCGCATACGCAAAGCTCGCCTTCTGCATGGATAAGCAACATCAGCACAAGGCGTGTATCGTCGCTGAGGCATTTGAAAAGACGTGTCGGGGTCAGAAGAGACAATGCAGAATTCCACCTGATTCAATGATGTGAGCGTGCCGCCAACCACAGCTGCAAGCGCGTGCGAATTTCGTTCAAGGCGCGCCCATAGTACACCGCAGTATCCTCATTGCGCGGATCTTCTATATCCCAGAACAACAGCTCATCGGTCTGGCCATCCCACTGCCGACACTGCTGCTGCGCCTTCTGACACAGCACGATGACGGCATCGAAGGACTGAGAGCGGTAGCGATCGATCGACTCGCTCGCCAGACCTGAATTATCCACCCCGGCGCGCGCCAGAGCGTCCAACGCATGCTGTTGCGGGGCATCAGGCGCGACACCGGCACTGAAGGCGTCAAACTCGTCTCCCGCCATGTTACGCAGCAATGCCTCTCCCATCAGGGAGCGGGCAGAATTGGCATTGCACAGAAAAAGCACTCGCTGTTTGGACATGACTCATCTCCAGAGCTGCAATTTTACCTTACCATAAGGTCGCATATCAGAAGTACCGCGCTTGTATAACAAACTGATGTCAGTAGCCTTTCAGGCCTTGGCGCCCCACCTTCAGATCACTTTTTGCAACAACCCCTGCAACAACACCTGCAACAGACGCGAACGGGCCAGCGCAGTGACCGGCAACTGCCAGGCACACCACGCCAGCCCGCGAAGACCGCCACTCGCTACGTTCACGATGCACTCGACCGCCGCACCGCGTGGCTCACGTCATCAGCCCTGCAGGTCCGAAAGCGTCAGGGTCTTCCTGTCGACGACGGCTTGACGCGCCGCCTTGCGCGCTTCTTCGTGCGCCGGAATCAGGCCGATGCCTTTCAGATAGCCCAGGTTGCCGACCATCTTCTCGCTCATGAACAGATCCGCGTAGTCATACATGACCGGCGCTTCGTCCGCATGCTGATTCTTGATGTAGAAGAACATGGTACGTGCGACCGGGTAGGTCTCTTCCGAGATGGCCTCGGGAGACGGGGCGATGCCGTCGATGGTCGCGCCGCTCAGCGAGTCTTCGTTCTCCTCGAGGAAGGAATAACCGAAGACGCCGAAGGCCTCGGTGTCTTCCGACAGCTTCTGCACGATCAGGTTGTCGTTCTCGCCGGCCGGCACGAAGACGCCATCGTTGCGTACCTTGGAGTAGCCTTCGCCGCCATAGCCGTCCATCTCTTCGGTAGCCGCTTCCAGCACCAGCTCCTCAAAGGAATCGCGCGTACCGGAAGTGCTGGGCGGCCCATAGATGGTGATCTTGCGGTCCGGCAAGCTGGAATCGATCTGGTTCCAGCGGGTATAGGGGTTGGCCACCAGCTTGTCATCGACCGGCACCTGGGCTGCAACCGCCAGTGCGATCTGCTCCAGCGTGAAGGCGGCAGGGTCGTTGGTGTTGGACTGCGCGAAGGCGATGCCGTCATAACCGATGAAGGCTTCGGTGATGTCGGTCACGCCATTTTCCTGACAGCGCTCGAATTCGGAGGCCTTCATGCGGCGCGAGGCGTTGGTGATATCCGGAGTGTTGCTGCCGGCACCTTCACAGAAGAGCTTCATGCCGCCACCGGAACCCGTGGCCTCGATGACCGGAGTGGGATGATCCGTGGTGACACCGAACTCTTCCGCCACATAGCTCGAGAAGGGATAGACGGTGCTGGAACCGACGATGCGAACCTGGTCACGTGCTTGTGCACTGGACACGATAGCCGCAGAGGCGATCACAAAAGCGAGCTGCTTGAGAGGGCGATTCATTGCGGTGCCCCGATGCATTGATTTATATGAATAAGCATATATTTGGTGGCGGAATCCCTCACGACTCCGCCGCCCCGATTGGCGCGACACTTTGCCAATCGCCACATGCCAGTGATGAGAATCCCCCTCGGCATGCTGAACACGTATCTCGATGACAGGCATGTCGACAAATACGCATTGGCATATATGAGCATCATTTTATTGCAGTCGCGTGACATCTCCGCTGAGTATCCTGTCGCGGACTGCCTTGCCTCTCTATCCCTTCCTCTATTCCTTCCCCTTTCGCCTCTCTGCTTTACCTTCGGCCGAGACAAGCCCCCAACAGAAATGGCCTGATCTCCCCAGCCACTCGCGGGAGGATCAGGCCATCGAATCGGCAGCGTGCGTGACAGGGCATCACTCGCTTGCCACTGGCGAGCCCCTCCTCAGCGCTTCCGGCGGGAGCCCGAGTCCTGGCAAGCAGTTAGCAGCTAAAGGTTCCTGCTAGTCATCATCGCCCTCTTCGGCACTCTTCTGGCGCGCCTTGCGCTCCTGCTCTTCTTCCATGGCCGCCATGATGTTCTCGAGCAGCGCATCCACGTCCGGCGCTTCGGCGTCGTCCTCATAAAGGCCTGTCAGCTCGACATCCGGGTCCATATCACCGGCTTCGAACAATGCCCAGATCTCGTCGGCGTAGCGTGTCTGTGCCAGTTCAGGCGCGAACATCGCGTAGTAGGCAGTGATATTGGCAACATCACGCGCCAACATGCTCTTGGCATTGTTGTTGGCCGCGGCATCGACCGCCTGCGGCAGATCAATGATCACCGGGCCATAGTCATCGACCAGCACGTTGAACTCGGACAGGTCGCCATGTACCAGGCCGGCATGCAGCATGCGCACGATGTACTGCATCATCAGCGCATGGTCTTCCCGCGCCTGCTCGGCGGACATCGAGACATCATTCAGGCGTGGTGCCACATTGCCGTCGTCATCGGTGACCAGCTCCATCAGCAGCACGCCATCGAAGCAGCCGAACGGCTGCGGCACGCGCACACCGGCATCGGCCAGACGATACAGCGCATCGACCTCGGCATTCTGCCAGGCGGCCTCCTGCTGGTTGCGTCCGAAGCCGGAGCCCTTCTCCATCGCCCGTTGACGGCGACTGTTACGCACCTTGCGGCCTTCCTGATACAGCACAGCCTGCTTGAAGCTGCGCTGGGCAGCATCCTTGTAGACCTTGGCACAGCGAATCTCTTCTCCGCAGCGCACGACGTAAACCGAGGCTTCCTTGCCACTCATCAAGGGGCGGAGCACTTCATCGACCAGACCGTCATCTATGAGCGGCTGGATTCTCTTTGGCGTTTTCATCGCGTTCTTATACGCGTTTTGCGATACATCGGGAATCACCTGTAGCAATTTTGTGACATACCTTACGACAAAACCCCCGCCAATGCGTCATTGGCGGGGGTTTCAGCATTCACTGACAGACTGCCTCGGCGGCAGCAGCGCCAGCGCTTATTGAGCGTTCTTGAGGCTCTGCATGTCGATCACGAAACGATACTTGACCTTGCCTTCCTGCATACGCTTCCAGGCATCATTGATGGTGTTGATGTCGATCATCTCGATATCGCAGCCAATGTCGTGCTCGGCGCAGTAGTTGAGCACTTCCTGGGTCTCCGGCATGCCACCGATCAACGAGCCCGCCAGTACACGGCGCTTCATGACCAGGTTGCCGCCCTGCAGCGCGGGGTCCACTTCCTGCACCAGGCCGACGAGGATATGCGTGCCGTCGTACTTCAGGGTATTGAGGTAAGGGTTGAGATCATGCGGCACCGGCACCGTGTCGAGCAGGAAGTCGAAGGTTTCGGTGGCGGCTGCCATCTGCTCGTCATCAGTCGAGACGATCACATGATCGACACCATTCTCGCGCGCTTCCTCGACCTTGCTCTCGCTGCGGGTGAAGAGCGTCACTTCACAACCCATCGCCTTGGCGAACTTGATGCCCATGTGGCCTAGGCCGCCCATGCCGATCACCCCGACCTTGTCGCCGGACTTCACGCCGTAGTGACGCAGCGGCGAATAGGTCGTGACACCCGCGCACAGCAGCGGCGCGGCCACTGCCGGGTCGAGCTTGTCCGGGATGGAGACCACGAAGCGTTCGCTGACGACGATCTTGTCGGAATAGCCGCCCTGGGTGAGGCTGCCATCGTGACGGTCCGGGCTGCCGTAGGTCATGGTCATGCCGTCGAGGCAATATTGCTCGAGCCCCTTCTGACAGGCGCTGCATTCACGGCAGGAATCCACCATGCAGCCGACGCCGACCATGTCGCCCACCTTGTACTGACTGACGTCATTGCCCACCTGGGTCACCCGACCCACGATCTCGTGCCCCGGCACCAGCGGATACTGAGAAAAGCCCCAGTCATTGCGGCCGACGTGCAGATCCGAGTGACAGACACCGCAGTAGAGAATCTCGATGGCCACGTCATCCGGTCGCGGCTGGCGACGCTCGAAGTTCCAGGGCGCCAGGTCTGCCGTTTCGGATGCCACCGCATAAGCGCGAGTCTGGCCGTCAAAATTACCGTTGGAAGGGCTTGTCATGGAGTCTCTCCTTGCTTGGCTGAGCGTCGGACAGCCTGGTCATCAAAGATGATTCAGCGCCCGTAAAAGGATTCGCATGCCATGCGGCAATCGCGATCATGCCCACTAACTTCTTGCCGACAGCACGACATTTCAATGGCTTGGCTGCCCTGCATCACTGTGTTGGTCAGATCGCAACAGCGCCCCACCAAGCTGCGCGAGGCTTGCAGACACAAGGGAAAGCGACGCAAAACATCTTGCTTCTGATTCCAAATTGACGCCATCAAGCAGCAAAGTTGCCACTGTGTTATCATGCATCTTCACCCCTCACGTCTTGGAACGGAGTCCCGTATGGCGAATACTCGTACTGCTGCAAAGAAAAAAGCACCGGCTGCTGTCGAAACCTCAGCCTCGCTTGAAGCTCAGATGCAGGCCTTCCTGGACCGTGGTGGCAAAGTGGATGTGATTGAATCCGGTGTCAGCGGCCAGGTCATTGGCGTCAAGCCGACCAAGCCGTCAAACCCTGCTGCCAAGAGCTGAGGCTTGCCCATCAAGCCTTGGTGCCCGAACGCGCTGCTCGCCTTGCTCAACTGGCGTCTGCCATCGAGTCACTGACCGGTAACAGCGTTGTTCATCGCTAGATCTCCAGCCGCTGCCCTGCATCATCAGGTAGCGGCCGGCTTCTTTCTGGGGAGAGGAAAATCACCTCTTGCCTGCCCTTGCTCCTCCCGCCACGGCGACGCCCATGCCAGCATCCTCTTCGCGCGACAGCGCTCTCGACTCCCGCCAGCAAAGCGTGCATGGCACTCGCGACGCGGATGGGGCACGCACACGCCTGGCCGTCTTCATTGATGTGCAGAACATCTACTACACCACCCGCGACACCTTCGGTCGGCAGTTCGATTATCGTCGCCTGTGGGCAGAGCTCGAGCGCCTCGGCTCGATTCAACATGCCTACGCCTATGCGATCGACCGTGGCGACCCCAAGCAGCAGCAATTCCAGCAGCGCCTGCGCGAGATAGGCTTTGAGGTCAAACTCAAGCCCTTCATCCAGCGCGGCGACGGCTCGGCCAAGGGCGACTGGGATGTCGGCATCACCATCGACGTGATGGAAGCCGCCCCCGAGGTCGATGAGATCATCCTCGCCTCCGGCGATGGCGACTTCGCCTTGCTGCTGGATCATGTCGCCACCCGCCACGCCATCACCACCCGCGTCTATGGCGTCGAAGCCCTCACAGCCCTCGCCCTGATGAAAAGCGCCCATCACTTCCGCGAAGTCGATGAAAGCCTGCTGATGCGCTGATACCGATCGATCGGGTCTCAACCGCGCTCGAACCCTGCCCATCGCACAAGAAACGCCCGCACGCCCTCCACTAAACAAGAGGATGTGCGGGCGTTTTCGTCTAGGCCACCAGCGGCTTGCCAGGCATTCAGGCTTCGCCACGAACTTGCCGACTAGCCCTGTGGTGCGGCACTCAGCGTCAATTCGATGGCATCGTGGCGCCAGTGTTCATCATCGCAGTCCACCGCGCGACCATTCTGATCAAAGTTGATGCGGGTGATGCGCTGCGCGGGGCTGCCCTGCGCGGCGTTCAGCGCAGCGGCGGCCTCAGCGTCGAACACCGTGGAGGCCAGCTCGAAGCTGACGCGACTGACACGGATGGCGTATTCGTGCCGGTAGAGGTCGGTCAGGGAGTGGGCAGCGAGGTCGAAATCGAGGATGCCCGGGAAGCAGTCACGTCGCAGGTGATGGCAGACATGCAGCACGCGCCGCTCATCGATACGCCGCACGCGAGTGATCCGATAGACCACTGAGCCCTCCGCAATCCCCAGCCGCCGAGCGATCACCGCGTTGGCGGCGACTTCTCCTGCCGCCAGTACCTCGGTGCTGGCCACCCGCTGCTGTGACTCGACCATGTCGCGAAATGGCAGGCACGCCAGCAAGTCATAGCGCAGTCGTGGCGGCGAGACGAACCAGCCCCGCCGATTCTCGCGATAGATACGCCCCTCCGCCTCCAGCTGCAGCAAGGTATCGCGCAGGGTGACCCGCGTCGTGGCAAAGCGTTCGATCATCTCGCGCTCGGAGGGCAGGCGCTGTGAAGCGCGTAACGGCGCTGCCTCAAGATGGTTCAGCAGCTTGCCCTTGAGCCCTGCCACGGGGACATCCGTGTCAGAAGTTGCCGATGAAGCGGCGTCACTCTGGGGCTCAAGCGAAGATGAAGGCATGCGAAGTTCCTGAAAGATAACGAAAGACAGTAATTTCTGGCGAGTCACTTGCATGACATCCAGGGCGTCCAGGATGGAAAGGGTCAGAGCGAAACGATTTCTGTGGTCTAGTTCAGATACCCCGCAAAGCTCAGTGCGACTTTTCAAGACACGCTTGTCGAGACACGCATGAGGAGAATAGTGGCATTGGCGTGACAACTCGGTGACAGCGCAGGTCTGGCTGCCACGACAGGCCAGTCATCACACGCTGGCTCATGCCTTGTACGCCCATGCTTTGCACACTTATGGCTCTGGAAGATAGCGAGGACCGGGGCCCGCGGCAAGGCACGAAGAAGGTATGAAGAAGGCAGAGACAGAGCCGCCATCCCATGCCATGACAACGACATGTTGACGACACGCAACTGTCACAGGCGAGCGCTAGAGTCGATCGTGCCTTTCGAACTGAACTAGACCACACAGTCTCGGCTGTCTCGGCACTTGCCTGAGCACTTGGCAGAGCACTGGTCTGGTCAATGATCTGGAACTGGCCTGAGCAATGACCTGAGCACCCGGACGTGCTCTCAGCGTGTCGACAGAGTGCCTGATGCCCGTCACGCCGTACCTTCAGCGCAGCGATTGTTCATCACCTACTGGGGAAATCTCCTTGAAGTCGATTGCCACTACCTCATCCCGCTCCACCGGCCTGCTGGTTTCCACCTGCATGGCCGCCCTGTTGGGCAGTGCCTCCGTCAGTGCCGCCGACATGCCGGCTGACCTTCTCGAGGCCGCTCAGTCCGAAGGCCGTGTCGATAGCGTCGGCATGCCGGACAGTTGGGCCAACTGGAAGGACACCTGGGCAGACCTCGAGTCGAAGTATTCCATCGCGCATAGCGATACCGACATGAGCTCCGCCGAGGAAGTCGCCAAGTTCAAGGCCGAGGGTGAGAACGCCACCGCCGATATCGGTGACGTGGGCTTCGCCTTCGGTCCGATCGCGGTGCAGCAAGGCGTGACCCAGGCCTACAAGACCACCACCTGGGAGCAGATCCCGGAGTGGGCCAGGGACAAGGATGGCCACTGGGTACTGGGCTACACCGGCACCATTTCCTTCATGATCAACAAGACACTGGTCAGTGAAGATGAGCGCCCGACCTCCTTCGCCGACCTCGCCGAGGGTGATTACAAGGTGTCCGTCGGCGCGGTGGGCAAGGCCTCACAGGCCAACAACGCCATTCTGGCCGCTGCCTTCGCCAATGGCGGCAAGGAATCCGACCTGACACCGGGCCTGGAAGTCTTCGCGGAACTGGCGCGCCAGGGCCGTCTGTCACTGGCAGAGCCGAGCATCGCCAACCTGGAGAAAGGCGAAGTCGAAGTCGCCCTGCTGTGGGACTTCAATGCCCTGAACTATCGCGATCAGATCAACCGCGACACCTTCGAGGTCGTCATTCCGTCTGATGCCTCCGTCACCTCCGGCTACGCCACTATCATCAACAAGCATGCCGCGCACCCGAATGCCGCCAAGCTGGCCCGAGAGTACATCCTCTCCGATGCCGGTCAGCTGAATCTGGCCAAGGGCTATGCCCGTCCGATCCGCGCCGAGCACCTCACCCTGCCCGAGGATATCGCCGCCAAGCTGCTGCCCAACGAGCAGTACGCCAATGCTCGTCCGGTCCAGGACTTCGCGGGTTGGGAAGCCAGTGCCAAACAGCTGCCGCGTCAGTGGCAGTCCCAGGTACTGATCCACCAGCAGTGATCCCCGGCCTCTGCTTCACGCGAGCAGAGCGCGCACCATCCTGACAGACGGCATCGCCTTTGCGGTGCCGTCTTGAGCTTCACGGAGTCACCATGTCTCAGCGTGTCATTCTTGTCGTGCTCGACGGCCTCAACCATGCCGTGGGTCATCATGCCATGGGCTATCTGAGTGCCCTGGTCGAGGCCGGCCGTGGCCAGTATCAATCACTGGACTGCGAGCTGCCGGCCATGTCGCGCCCGCTCTATGAATGCCTGCTGACCGGCGACCTGCCTGTCGACTCAGGTATCGTCAACAACGGTATCGTGCGTCGCTCACGCGGCATCAGCCTGTTCGACCTTGCCAGCCAGCAGGGCAAGCGCACGGCTGCCGCCGCCTATCATTGGGTCAGTGAACTCTATGTCGCGGCCCCCTTCGTGCCGGCCCGTCATCGCTGGCTCGACAATCCGGAATCCGCCATCCAGGCGGGCATCTTCTACTGGCAGGACCATTATCCGGATGACCATCTGTTCAGTGACGCCGAAATGCTGCGCCTGCGTCACGACCCGGATTTCCTGCTGGTGCATAGCATGAACATCGACGATGCCGGCCATCGTCATGGCGGCGACACACCGCAGTATCGCAATGCCGCACGGCATGCCGACGTCGCCCTGGCCGACTACCTGCCGGCATGGCTGGAGGCCGGCTATCAGGTGATGGTCACCGCCGATCACGGCATGAATGCCGACCGCTCTCACTCCGGCCTGCTGGAAGAGGAGCGTCGCGTGCCGCTGTGGACCTTCGGCAGCGCCTTCGCCAACGGCGCCGCGACGGACCTCAAGCAACGCGAGCTCTGCGGCACCCTGGCCACACTGCTGGGGCTCGAGCACAGCAAGGCGAGCAATCCATCGCTGCTGGCGAGTCATTCTGCCACGCGAGGCCTCAAGTGATGTCTGCCGCCTTGAAGCGCCGCCTGACCAGCCCCGTCATGTGGCTGCTGCCGTTTGCGCTGATCTTCGGCGCCTTCCAGATCGCGCCGCTGGTGTGGGTGATGATCAGCGCCTTCAAGACCCCTACTGGCTGGGGGCTGGCCAACTTTCACGAGATCGCCTCCTCGGCCTTCTTCCGCCAGGCCATCTGGCGCAGTCTCGAGATCTCCTTCATGTCCAGCGTGCTGGGGCTGGCGATCGCCGCCGTGACCTGTCACAGCATGCACCGCTGCGGCCCGCGCCTGACGCGCATGATGATCGCCTTCACCAACATGACCAGCAACTTCGCCGGTGTCCCGCTGGCCTTCGCCTTCATCATCCTGATGGGCGCCAACGGCATGCTGACCCTGATGCTGGAGCGCTTCGGTCTGCTCGAGGACTTCAATCTCTACTCGCGCACCGGCCTGATCGTCATCTACACCTGGTTCCAGATTCCGCTGGGCATCCTGTTGCTATATCCCGCCTTCAGCACCCTGAAGACGGAGTGGCGTGAAGCCGCCAGCCTGCTGGGCGCCAACCGCCTCGCCTACTGGCAGCACATCGGCCTGCCGGTGCTGTGGCCGTCACTGGCGGGCACGCTCACCGTGCTGTTCGCCAATGCCATGGGCGCCTACGCCACCGTCTATGCGCTGGTGAATACCAGCTACAACCTGATGACCATCCGCATCGCCAATCTGGTCTCCGGCGACCTGTTCCTGCAGCCGGAACTGGCCAGCGCACTGGCCCTGGTGCTGGTCGTCATTCTCGTCATCGTCACGCTGATTCAGCAATGGCTCATGCGCAGGAGCTACCATGTCACTTCCCGCTGAACTGCCCTATCGCCACGGCAAGCCCTTGCTGCCCAGCCTGATGGCGCGCCTGCGCCGCGTGAACATCTACACCTTCATCGTCACCAGTGTCTTCGCGCTGCTGGCACTGCCGCTGATCGCGACGCTGTTCTACGCCCTGGCGACACGCTGGGGCGCCAGCCTGACCCCCGATGCCCTGACCGTGAAATGGTTTCTGGAACTCTGGACCACACCGCGCTTTCTGGCGGCGTTCGGGCGCTCGCTGCTGGTCGCCGTCGGCGCGCTGGCACTGTCGTTGCTGCTGATCGTGCCGGTGGTGTTTCTCGCCCACACACGCTATCCGCGCCTGGATAGCGTGATGAATGGGCTGATCCTGCTGCCCTTCGCCGTGCCGCCCATCGTGTCATCGGTCGGCCTGCTACAGCTCTACGCAGGTGGCCCGCTGGCCATCGTCGGCACGCCGTGGATCCTGATCCCCACCTATTTCACCATCGTGCTGCCCTTCATGTACCGTGCCCTGGCCAACAGCCTGCGCGCGCTGGACGTGGCGTCCCTAATGGAGGCCGCTCAATTGCTGGGGGCGAGTCCGCTCAAGGCGTTCTTCCTGGTCGTACTGCCCAATATTCGCGTCGGCATCCAGATTGCCGTCTTCCTGGCCTTCTCGTTCCTGGCTGGCGAATTCGTGTTCGCCAACATGCTGGTCGGCACCCGCTTCGAGACCCTGCAGGTCTATCTGAACAATATCCGCGGCGCCAGCGGCCACTTCACCAGCGCCTTGGTTATCACCCTGTTCGTATTCACGCTGATCCTGACCTGGCTCGGCAATCGTCAGCCCGCCGAGCAAGAGATGCCCGCAGATGACCCCGACGAGGCGCTGGCCACCACCATGACCGACGGCTTGCCCGGCCCGGTGCCGAGCGCCGAATCCGAGCCGCGCCACACCCACCACCAGTCGTCAGACTCCGCATCCCGAGGGGACCGCTGATGCTTGCCATCGACACCGCCACCACATTCGATAGCCAGAGCGCCGGCGGCCTTCTGACCAGCGCCCTGCGCGAACGCGCCGCCGACCAGCACTACCTCAAGCTCAATGGCCTGGCCAAGAGCTTCGGCAAGACCCAGGTATTCGCCGAGATAGAGGCCGAGATCGCGCGCGGGGAATTCATCACCCTGCTCGGCCCCTCCGGCTGCGGCAAGTCGACCCTGCTGCGCGCCATTGCTGGGCTCAATGATGTCGATGCCGGCCAGATCATCGTCGATGGTCACGACATCACGCCACTGCCGCCGCAGCGTCGCGGCATCGGCATGGTCTTCCAGCACTATGCGCTGTTCCCCAACATGCGCGTGGCGGACAACGTGGCCTTCGGGCTACGCATGAAGAAGGTGCGCCCGGAAGAACGCGAGCGGCGTGTCAGCGAGGTGCTCAGACTGGTGGAGCTGACCGATCAGGCGCAGCGCTTCCCGCATCAATTGTCTGGCGGCCAGCGTCAGCGTGTGGCACTGGCACGCGCGCTGGTGGTCGAGCCGCAGATCCTGTTGCTGGATGAGCCGCTGTCGGCACTGGATGCGCGTATCCGCCGCCATCTGCGTGATCAGATCCGTGACATACAGAAGAGCCTCGGCCTGACCACCCTGTTCGTGACCCACGATCAGGAGGAGGCACTGCTGCTGTCGGACCGCATCTTCCTGATGCATCAGGGGCGCATCCTGCAGCAGGGCAATGCCGAGTCGCTGTATACCCGCCCGGTGGATGCCACGGCGGCGGGATTTATGGGGCATTACAATCTAATCGGTCGCGAGCTGGCGCGCCCGCTGCTCGGCTACGAGAGTGACAGCCCGCGCGTGGCACTGCGTCCGGAAGCGCTGTATCTGCAACCGGACATCAGCCCCCAGGGACAACAGGATGAATATGCCAACTTCCCGACCCAGCCCTTGCCAGACAATGCCGGCCCCGGCTGCCCGGGCGTGATTCGCCGCCACCAGCTGCTCGGCAATATCGTGCGCTATGAGGTGGACTGTCAGGGACTGCGCCTGAATGTTGATATCCTCAATCGCAGCGCTCGGCAGTTATTGCCGCGCCATCTGCGCGTGGTGCTGCACGCCGATCTGGATGAGGTTCAGGCGCTGGGCGGTAACGAGACCGCCGCCACGTCGCAGGTGTCCCATGGATGACATCACAGGGCTTGCCATCTTCGATCTTGACGACACCTTGCTCGAGGGCGATGCCACGGGGCTTTGGACCGACTGGTTGATCGCAAAGGGCTGGATCGCCGATGGCGAGGAATATCGCGCGATCTGGGCACAACAGATGCTGGACTACGCGGCCGGTCAACTCGACATGGAGGTCCACCTGACCCACCTGCTGGCCCCGCTGGCAGGGCGCGCCGTCAGTGAGGTCGATGCCGAGGTGGCACGCTTTCTCGATGCCGAGCTGATGCCGCGCCTGTATCGTGAGGGGCTGGAGCGAATTCACTGGCACCGCGCGCAGAATCATCAGGTCGTGATCATCTCGGCCTCGACGGCGCATCTGGTCGCCCCCCTCGCCGAGCGCCTGGCACTGGACGCAGCCCTGGCCACGGCACTTGAAACCGAGCAAGGCTGTTACAACGGGCGGGCCTGTGGCATTCGCACCTTCCGCGAGGGCAAGCTCGCGGCACTCAAGGCATGGCAGCAGCAACACGCCAGCCACAGCGCCGGGGTGCCCAGCTGGGGCTATTCGGATTCACGCAATGATCTGGCCTTGCTGGAGTTCGTCGATCACCCCTTCGCCGTTCATCCGGACCCGACCCTCGCCAGCCTGGCGCAACAGCGCGCCTGGCAGACACTACGCTGGCAATGAAGGAAACCGGGTTGGCAATGAGGGAAGCCAGGCTGGCAACAAGAGACGCTGGGCTGGGGTCGAGAGACTGGGATCGAGAGTCCCTGCGCTGGAATTGAGAGAAAGTGCATAATAGGCGACGCTGGGCGTAAAAAAAGGCACTCTATGCCAAAAATGCAAGCATAAAGGAAGCCATGCAATGGCCAAGGTCAGGGTCAGTCGGACCGCACGTGTACCCGATCCCATGCGCGTCAGGCGCTATCTGAAAGCCCCCGAAGTCGGCCCACGCGTGCTGTTCTTCAGTGGCGGTACCGCACTGACCGGGGTCTCGCGCACCCTAACCCGCTATACCCACCACAGCATCCATCTGGTGACGCCGTTCGATTCCGGTGGCAGCTCGGCCAAACTGCGCGACGCCTTCTCGATGCCCGCCATCGGCGATCTGCGTTCACGCCTGATGGCGCTGGCCGATGACAGCGTGCTGGGCCATCCCGATATCTATCGCCTGTTTACCCACCGCCTGCCGCGTGAAGCGCGCCCGGAGATGCTGCACGCCACGCTGCGCGAACTGGCAGCCGGACGTCATCCGTTGACCATGGCGGTCGCGGAACCGATGCGCACCCTGATCTGCCATCAGCTGGGCTTTCTCATCGACGCCATGCCGGAAGGCTTTGATCTGCGCGGCGCCAGCATCGGCAACCTGATCATTGCCGGTGGCTATCTGAACCATCACCAGCAGCTGGATCAGATCATCTTCCTGTTCTCAAAACTGGTGCATGTGCGCGGTACGGTGCGTGCCGTGGTCAATGCCGATTGTCATCTGGCGGTGACGCTGGAAGATGGCCGCGAGATCATCGGCCAGCACTGCATTACCGGCAAGGAAGTCGCGCCCCTCGACTCGCCCATCGCGCGCATGCGTCTGGCCGCGGCAGAGGGCGACCACCATGTGCCCGTGGTGCCGGAGCTGCACGCCAACAATCGCCAGTTGATCGAGTCGGCCGAGCTGATCTGCTTCCCTCCCGGCAGCTTCTATTCCAGCGTGCTCGCCAATCTGCTGCCCAAGGGCGTCGGGCGCGCGGTGCTGGCCAACCCCTGCCCCAAGGTCTACATCCCCAACTGCTGCCCAGACCCGGAACAGACCGGCAAGCGCATGGATGAGCTGGTCAGCGTGTTGCTCGACACCCTGTGTGCCGACCTCACCGGCCGCATGGAAGACTGCCCCACCGAGAACCTGCTAAACATCGTGCTCCTCGACAGCCAGCGCGGTGACTACCCGGGCGGCCCCTGCATCGAGGCGCTCGAGCGCATGGGCATCACCGTGATCGACACCCGCCTGATCAGCGAGCAGAGCGCGCCCTACTACGACAACGAGCTGCTGGTCACCGCGCTGCTGTCGCTGGTGTGACACCAGCCGCTCGGCCTGAAGTTGCTCGGCATGAGTTGCTCTGCAGAACAAGAACGCCCCCGCCTGCCAACAGCAGACGGGGGCGTTCTTTTATCAGATACGACGTCGGGACTTAGATCACGCCACGCACCGCGCCGAGGATCACCATCCCCAGCACCAGCTTCCAGGGTGCCAGCGAGAAACGCGTCAGAGCGATGAAGGCGGCCAGCGCGATCACCAGGTCCGTGCGGCTCAGCACGCTGGTGGTCCATAGCGGGTCATAGAGCGCCATGCCCAGCACGCCCACCACGGTCGCATTGGCGCCGGCGAGCGCAGCGCGCGCCCCGGCGCGGGCGCGCAGACGCCCCCACAAAGGCGCCACACCGATCAGCAGCAGAATCCCCGGCAGGAAGATGCTCAATAGCGCAATGACGGCACCGAACAGTGCCGAACCTCCGCCCACCTGCGCCATACCGGCCCCCAGCCAGGCGGCAAAGGTGAACAGCGGCCCCGGCATCGCCTGGGCGGCGCCATAGCCGGTGAGGAAGGTATCGGCCGCGATATGGCCCGTCTCGACGGTGGAGGCCTCCAGCAGCGGCAGCACCACGTGCCCGCCCCCGAACACCAGCGCCCCAGCACGGTAGAAGATATCGACCAGACTGCCGGAGGCCACCAGCGGCAGGCCGATCAACAGCACGAAGAACGCGACCAGGCAGTAGCGCGCCAGGCGCGTCGAGACCGGCAGTGACAGCCCCGCTGCCTGGACTTGCTGGCGCACGGATGCCGCCTTGTCATCACGACACAGCAGGCTGCCGAGTACTGCGCCCATCGCGATCACCCCGACCTGCGCCCAAGCGCCCTGCGCCAGCGCCAGCGCCAGGCCCAGCATGGCCAACAGCGCCAGACAGGTACGCCGCAAATCCGGGCACAGCTTGCGCGCCATGCCCCAGATCGCCTGGGCGACGACGGCCACCGCCACCAGCTTCAAGCCGTGGATCACCCCCGAGGCCAGCGGCCCTTCGAGGCTGCCCGCCACCAGTGCCAATACCAGCAATGCCAGCGCAGACGGCAAGGTGAAGCCGATCCACGCCAGTATCCCGCCCATTACACCACCGCCACGCACCATGCCCAGCGCGAAACCGACCTGGCTGCTGGTCGGCCCCGGCAGAAACTGACAGAGCGCGACCAGCTCGGCGTAGGCCTTGTCACTCAACCAGCCTCGCCTGCGTACCAGCTCATCGTGGAAGTATCCAAGGTGAGCAATCGGGCCGCCGAAGCTGGTCAGCCCCAAGGTGAGGAAGGTGCGCAGCACTTCACTGCGCCGCGCCTTGTCGCTCGTAAGCGCAGCATCAGGCGTCGCGTGGTCGCGCTCACGCTTCGCAGTTTCATCCGGATGTGACATGACGTTTCTCTTGGAGCGGAAAGGAAAGAATAACGACCAGAAATCCAGCGTGGGGGTTATGTGAGAGCTATACGAAAGAATTTCGACTTGCTGACGCTACGGTGACATCAGGTGAATTCGCAATGAGCTGATCCTCGCGTCACTTGCATCACCCACCAGACTATCGCCGCCAGATGACAGGAAGCCCGCCCCATGGTTGGGACGGGCTTCCTGCATGAGGGCTCCCTGCATAAGGGCTTAGGCGTCAGGTGCCCGGCGAAGGCTTCAGTTGGCCGACGTCTCCTGAGTGGAGGCATGCTGCGTGTCCGAGGGCAATGCGATGGCCATCACGGCACTCGCCGCCACCAGTGCCGCCGACCACCACAGGCAGGCTTCCAGACCATAGGCCTGATAGAGCCAACCGGACAGCAACGTGCCCAGCAGGCGCCCCATGGCGTTGGCCATGTAATAGAAGCCGACATCCATCGACACGCCTTCACTGCGCGCGAAGCGCACGATCAGGTAGCTGTGCCAGCTGGAATTGACGGCGAAGATAACGCCGAACACCAGCAGACCGATGATCAACCACTCAAGGGGCGCCAGCCCCAACAGAATGGCCGCACTACTGTCGCCACCCAGCTCGGCATCCAGCGACATGCTCGCCATCAGCGCGGGCAACAGCGCCAGCACGCCGGCCAGCAGCACGGTCATCCAGCGCATGCCCGCATCACCGCTCAAGCGACGCGCGATCGGCCCGGTGACGTGCGGGGCCTGGGTCTGCACCCCGCCGTAACCGATCACCCATGTGGCCATCAGGATACCAACCGTCCAGAAGTTCCAGCCATGCACCTCGGCCAGATAGACCGGCAAGGCGACCACGAACCAGACATCACGTGCAGCGAACAGGCACATGCGCGCCGCCGACAGCACATTGACCGTCCGCGAGGTCGAGAACATCTCACGAAACGCCGGCTTGTGGCTGGCCTTGCTCTGCCCCAGCGATGGCGAGAGCTTGCGCAGGGACAGCACCAGCACCACGGCCAGCATGAGCCACATGGCCAATACCGTGCCCTGGAAGCCGATGAGGCTGAGCGCTGCACCACCGAGGAAGAAGCCCAGGCCCTTGAGGGCATTCTTGGAACCGGTCAGCAGCGCGACCCAGCGATACAGCGCGCTCTGCGATTCCGCCGCCTGCTGCCCCTTCGGCACCAGCACCTTGATGGCGCTCTTGGCGCTCATCTTGTTGAGGTCCTTGGCGATGCCCGACAGCGCCTGGGCGACCATCACCCAGATCACCGTCAGCATGGGCTCCGGCACCAACAGCATGCCGAGCGCCACCAGCTGCATCGCAAGCCCCGCATTCATGGTGCGATTGAGGCCGAGTCGCGCTCCCAGCCAGCCGCCGACCAGGTTGGTGACGACACCGAAGGCCTCGTAGAACAGGAACAGCAACGCGATATCCAGCGCCGAATAGCCCAGCGAATGGAAATGCAGCACCACCAGCATGCGCAGTGCGCCATCCGTCAGCGTGAAGGCCCAGTAATTCCCCGTCACCAGCAGGTACTGGCGCACCTCATGGGGCAACTCTCGCAGGCGGGCAAGCATTTCAGCGCTCCTGTGTGCTGGCGTCGACCAGATCACCCAGGCCCACTTTCAGCGCCAGCTCTGCGGTGCGGTTGGCATAGCCCCACTCGTTGTCATACCAGGCGTACAGCTTGAGCTGGGTACCCGCGACGACCATGGTCGAGGGCGCATCGATGATGCTGGAGCGGGAATCGGTACGGAAATCGATCGACACCAGCGGGCGTGTCTCGTAGCCCAGCACGCCGGCCAGGTCGCCTTCCGCCGCGCTCTGCAGCGCCTGATTGACCTCTTCCACCGTCACTTCGCGGTTGAGCTCGAACACCATGTCGGTCAGGGAGGCATTGGCCAGCGGCACGCGAATGGCGTGGCCGTTCAAGCGGCCTTCCAGCTCCGGGAAGATGGCGCTGATCGCCTTAGCGGAACCGGTGGTCGTCGGAATCAGGCTCATGCCGCAGGCCCGCGCGCGGCGCAGATCCTTGTGCGGCGCATCCAGAATCGTCTGGGTATTGGTGATGTCGTGCACGGTGGTCATGGAACCATGACGAATGCCGAACTGCTCCTGAATCACCTTGATCACCGGCGCCAGGCAGTTGGTGGTACAGCTGGCCGCCGTCACGATGCGATGCTGTTCGGCGTTGTAGAGGTGATCATTGACGCCCATGACGATGTTGAGCACGCCCTCTTCCTTGACCGGCGCGGAGACCACGACCCGCGCGACGCCCTGCTCGAGATAGGCGTTCAGCACCTCGGTGCTCTTCTTCTTGCCGGAAGCCTCGATCACCACATCGCAGCCCGACCAGTCGGTATCACCGATCTCACGTTGGCTTGAGAATGCCGTGCGCTGACCATCGAGGGTGATGGAATCCGCGTCGCTGGTGATACCGGCGCCCGGCGACCACTGCCATGCACGGAATCGAATTCCAGCAGATGGGCGAAGGTCGCGGCATCGCCACCCGGGTCATTGATACGCACCACGTCCAGCGCGATATCTTCGCGCAGCTTCCACAGCGCGCGCAGGGCGAGACGACCGATGCGCCCGAAGCCGTTGATACCGACGCGCAGGGCCGGCATGCCCTCCGGCACGCTGATGGACGAGGAATAGGACGGAGCGCTATGAGCAGGGCACATGGGCATTTCCTTGAGAGTGTTCGAAAAGATTCGGCTAACGTTCTACGGCCTGTGCGCTCAGCAGCAGCGCACAGGGCGGTTGGGCATCGTCTCCAGCCACGCCACCCAGCGCGACACCTCGCGGACGTTGGCCTGACAGAGAGTCGCGAGAATCAGATGGCACCAAGCTGGAAGGTCAGGTGCCAGGCGGTAGTGCACCCACTGGCCACGCCGCTGACTGGTCAGCAGGCCAGCATCTCTCAGCTGAGCGAGATGCCGCGAGACCTTGGGCTGGGAGATGGGCATGGCGCGCTGTTCCAGCAGCCAGATAAGCTCACAGACACACAACTCTTCCATCTGGGCCAACAGCTGCACGACGGTCAGGCGAGTATCCTCGGCAAGGCACCTGAAGACCTGCAACGGTGTCAGGCAGGCCGCCATGTCTCCCACTCCATCAATAACGTCATTGGTTGACGGTTTCATGGCGATGTCCTCGCGTATGCCTGAGCCACCTTGCTCCCCTCTCGATTCCCCCACCCGATTCCCTCTCCCGCCCCCTCTCACCGGCACCTGGCGCAAGGCAAGGCAGGTTGTCTCCCAGCCGGCTGAAGCGCGGCTATATACGAAATATCATATATGTGCTTTTCCATATATTAAATGACACATGTATGACAGTTGGATGACAGCCGGCGCCTGAATCGATGGCAGCGATGGAGAGCGATTGGAGAGGGAATGGAGGACAAATGAAGCGCGATCAGAGTGTCGCTTGGCTCGGAGTACCAGCGGTTAGCCGGTCACACCATCGCCACTGTTGCGCAAACGGCACGCATATGTTGCTTGGCCTCAAAAGCGAATGCGCTTGCGAACAAAAGTCGAGCGGCGTTAGTGTGTGTGCGTCAGGCACACCAAGTGCCCTTTTGAATCACGCATCCCTCGTGATGCACAGGAGAGACAAATGGCGGATTTCGCACAAGTCGTCGATAACAACTACACCCAGGAAGTCATCGAGAGCGAGCAGCCGGTGCTGGTCAAGTTCTGGGCACCGTGGTGCGGCCCGTGCAAGATGCTCGACCCGATCGTCGAATCCATCGCCGAAGAACAGGGCGATGCCCTCAAGGTCGTTGCCATCAATGTCGATGATGCACCGGACCTAGCCGCCCAGAATGGCGTCCGTGGCCTGCCGACCATCGCGCTGTTCAAGTCCGGCGAGAAGCTCGAAGCCCTGACCGGCGTCCAGCCGAAGGAAAACTTCGACGCCATGATCTCGCGTCACGCCTGATCGAATCGGCCGCTGGCCGCAAGGCCCTGACGCTGCAATGAAAACGCCCTCCATGAGGGCGTTTTTTTGGTCTGCACGGTGCTTTAGGTTACTCTATGCCCATGATTTTTCAGGCAATTATCGTCATAGAGAAATTCCTGCCTTCAAGATATCGCTGACCGCGACAGTAACACCAGCATTACCACGACAAGGAAACATTGATGCCTGACCCCGTCCGTTCGACCCGACATCTGGGCATGGTCGCCCTGCTTACCGGCCTGCTGACGGGCTGCGCCAACGGTCATACGACCCTGCCGGCCACCACCTCAGCGCTCAAGGCCGGGCCTGCCTACGGTGAAATGCGCTCTGTCGCCGTCATGCAGATTCGCCCCGGCAATGTGGCGGTGACGCCCAATGGACAGGTCTTCGCCACCATCCACCCGATGGATGGGGATCACGACGTGCAACTGGTCGAGATCACCGGCCAGAACAGCTACCGCGCCTGGCCCTCCCCTGCCTTGCAGACGCATGCCGGCCGCTACAGCGACGCCACCATCGATTCCCCTCTGGGCATCTACCAGGATGGCCAGGGCGGACTGTGGATCACCGACATGGGGCTGCATCTGGGCAAGACCCGCCTGTGGGGCTTCGATATTGCCTCGGGCAAGCTGATCACTAAGCTGACTTTGCCAGCGAATATCGCCCCCGAGGGCAGCTTCGTGCAGGACCTGGCAGTGGACCGCAGCCGTGGCGTGGCCTATCTGGCAGACATCGCCAATCCGGGCTTGATCACCGTCGACCTGGAGAGCGGCGAGGCCACCCGCTTCAGCGAGCACCCGGCGCTTGAGGCAGAACCCGGTGCCAAGCTCAAGATCGATGGCAAGGACGTCCAGTTCAATGGCAAGCCTGCCAAGGTCGGCGTCGACCCGATCACCCTGTCCGGCGATGGCGAGACGGTCTTCTTCGGCGCCATGACCGGCCACAGCTGGTACAGCTTACCGGCCAAGCTGCTGCGCGAAGGCGCCGATCACGCCACCATCGCCGCTGCCATCACGCGCATCGGCGACAAGCCCGTTTCCGATGGTGCGGACACCGCCGGTGGCACTCACTACTTCACCAATCTCAATCAGCACGGGCTGGATATGCTGGGCGCCGATGGCAAACTGACGCCGCTGGTGCGCGATGAGCGTCTCGACTGGCCAGATGGCGTGCGCATGGCGGCCGACGGCTGGCTCTATGTCACCGTCAATCAGCTCGACAGCACGCCGTCCTTCAATGACGGCAAGGACAGCGGCCAGGCGCCGTACCGTATCTTCAAGGTCTGGCCCGTCGACAATTGAGTCGATAATTGAATCGGCAATAGAGAGGTCGGTCGCGTCGCCCCTCTGAATGACAACGCCCGCATTCCTTGGTCAGGAATGCGGGCGTTGTCATTCTGCAAGGCACCACATCAGTCGGGCTGTCGGAATATCACGAACTCATGCTCACATTGCGGGCAATGCCCCGAGTAGACCGCCCCGGACTTGCTCAGGCGTACGCTGTGATACTCGCAGGCCGGACAGCCCTGCTTGAGTGATGTATTGGCGTTGCAGACCTGACATTTGACGTAATAGCCGTAGGGGCCATAACGCCCCAGCAGTGCATCTTTTTCCTGACATTTCTGGCACTGGACTCGAACTTCCGGTGGCGCTTGCATGGTGGCGGAAGCCTTCAGGCATGCGGTGATTCTGTCGAGATGCTCGCTCAACTGTGGCGAGGCCAGACGCGCTTCAGGTACTGGCGACCCGACAGGTACCTCAGTTGGCGGCGCTGGTGTTTCGGCTCTGGGGTCAGCTTTTGGCTTAGCGACGCTCTCGGCGCTTGCCTTCTCCTCTTTGTCTACCGCGGCGGTGGGGACGGCAACTGCCACTGCACTCGAATCGCCTCCCTGCCTGGCCATGGCGCGCTGCTTCTTATTACAGCGCTTCCGGTCGTCAAGCTCATGACTGCCAGGCGCATTGTTGGCGAGGGCTTTGCTATCAGATTCGCGGATACCCCCTCATTGACCGCCCATCGACTCGCGGCACTGTCAGCGGCGTCTGGCGTCTTCGCTGCCGGCTGCGGGCGACGACTCACCTCGCGGCGAACGGTCTCGACGGCATGCGCGCGACGCGAACGGGCGTCTTGCTTTAGCAGGAACTCACTGACACGCTCAAGCTCATCCTTGGTGAACTCCGGACGCGTATCGAACAGCAAAGCACGCTTGACCATCGAACGCGCCCCGATCAGACCACTGACCTGCTCGTGAAGAAACTCCGGCTTCACCACCTGAGCCGAGACCCCCTTGGCCATATCGTCACGATGCACGATGGCATTGCTCGAGACGGCGCACAGCACTTTCCATTGTCGACCGGCAAAGCCGCCTTGCAGCCCCAAAGTCTTGTTCATCAAACGAGTGCGATGCTCGATCAATAGGCGCTTGAGAATATCCTGCTGCAATTCCGCCTGACGCAGTGGTGACTTGAGCCCAGACCAATTGCCCCGATAGCTGCGCTGCCATTCACCTGCCGCATTGACCCTGACTTCACCAGTGATGCTTTTCGACTCGATGATGATGAAGCCGAAGGGATGCATGACAAGATGATCGATTTGGGCATTCTCCTCACCCTGTTTCAGTCGCAGATCATTGAAGATCACGACCTCGGGGTCGCCCCCGAAGGCACGCCGGAGATGGAAGGCCACATCCTCTTCCTGGCGGTGACCATACCTGGCGCGCTCATCGTCGCCACTGTAGGCCTCTTTTTCCTTGGCTATCATCTGCTCGTCCCTGAAGCGCTGATTACATCCTTGTCAGCCCAATATATCGCTATTGCCCGTAAAATACGTCATGCAACATGCGTCAATAAACAGATTTCAGCAAGAGATTATAAACTTTATTTAAATCAGCCCGACTCCATTGCCATGTTTCTGGTGCGGGATAATCGTTAAAACTCTGCGCCAGGACATATCCGCGCCACTTTACCCGCTCTTGTCAGGACAAGTCTGGGGCGCCAGACATGAGCCACTCACAGCGCCAAGCGAGTGGCGAGAAACTCGACGAAGGCGCTGATGCGCGGCGACAGCGTACTGTTACGGTAATAGACCGCCTGGATCTGCTCGCGGGGATTGGGACTCTGGATCTGGCCGGGCAACACTTCCACCAGAGCGCCGGTCTTGAGGTCATTGCCCAGCATGAAGCGCGAGATCAGCGCGATACCATGCCCCGCCAGGCACAGCTGACGCATGACTTCGCCACTGGTGGTCGGCAGATGGGGTGTCGTGTCAAAGCCCTGAGGAGCCTCCTTGAGCGGCCAGCGATTGAGACGACTGGGGGGCAGAAACCCCAGTAGCTGATGGGTCTGCAACGCCGCGACACTGGACGGCACGCCATGCACGGCCAGATAGGCGGGGCTTGCGACCAGATGCAGCGTGGAGCGCCCCAGCACCTTGGCGTGCAGCGTGGAGTCATCCAGCTCGCCGATGCGGATGGCCACATCGGTACGCTGTTCCAGCAGGTTGATGATGTCATCGGCCGCTGACAGCTCCAGCGCGATGCCGGGATAGCTGCGCGAGAACTCCGCGACCAGCGGTACCAGCTGATGCAGCACGAAGGGGCTCGCGGCATCGACGCGCAGCCGCCCACTGGGCTGATCGCGCTGCTGCAACAGGGCCTCTTCGGCACTGCCGAGCAGCAACAAGCCCTCGCGCACGCGCTCGACGAAGCCGCGCCCCTCATCGGTCAGCGCCACGCTGCGTGTGGTGCGATTCAGCAACGGCGTTTCCAGCTCACCTTCCAGGCGCTGAATGGCCCGCGATACCTTGGCCACCGGTATGTTCAACCGATTGGCGGCGGCGCTGAAGCCCCCGCTATCCACCACGGCCAGTAGCAACTCGAGGTCATCCGAACGGCTGCGCATGCTGTGATCTCCTTGAAAGTACAAGACGCATGGTCCCATGCATCTTTGCAGAAATCACAATAATGATGCGCATCATGACCGCATCTGCAATATGGCTTGCCGATCAAATCACTCAGCAAAAGGATGTCGCCTAGAGCCCACCCCGGCGGCGTTCGCCGGGGCGCAGCATCCTGACCCGTGCCTTGGGGGTGCGCCGCGGCAATGACGGAGGTGCCGGCGATGTCTCGAGCTGCCCCGAGGACGAGACATCGCTGGCACCGATCGAGCCGCCCAGCGTCGTCGCGAATTCCGAGCGCTGACGAGGTCTGCCATCTGGCGCGGCGTGCACGCCCTCGCGACTCTCCCCGCCCGTGCCCGCTGCCCGCGACGGAGCCTGATCATGCCTCTGGCCGTTGACTTGCGAAGCCAGCGGAGGCGGCGGAATGATCACCCAGGCAAAGGTCGGCAAGGTCAGATGCCAATAGATCGCCGGCAGGCGAATCGCCAGTATCAATACGATGGCAGCGCCGGTGGCCCACGCCAGGCCAACGCCCGCCTCGAGAAGCGCGATATAGAGAATGCCGCCCGCCAGTGACGCCGAGGCGTAGATTTCCTGACGCAGCACCATCGGCACACGGCGCGCGAGCACATCGCGAATCATGCCACCCGCCACGCCGCTCATGGTGCCCATCAAGACGGCCACGATGCCATCCACGCCCAGCATGCGCGCCTTGTGCGCGCCCAATACCGTAAACAGCGCCAACCCGAAGGCATCGGTGACCGGCAGGAAAACTCGCGTCAGGCGATGGATATAATGAAAGCCGAGCGTCGCCACCATTACCGTCAACAGGATGACCCACAGATAGATCGGCTGCTCGACCCAGAACACCGGGCCGATTCCCAGCACGAGATCACGCAGCGTACCGCCGCCGATACCGGTCACGGCGCCCAGCACCAGCATGCCGATCGGGTCCATGCGTGAACGGCACGCCACGACGACACCGGTCAGGGCAAAGATCATCACACCGGCCAGGTCGAGCCAGGTTATCCAGTTCATTCTCGTGAAGCCTCCTGCAGTGCGCTGGCGTGCGCATGAAACATTGGCGTATATGCTTGTCGCGAACCGTGATGGCCTCTTCTGCCAAGTCGTCTGCTGCGATGGCGCAGCGGCGCAGCGGCGCAGCGGCGCAGCGGCGCGATCATACTCCCTTTTGCGGCTCTTTTTGTGCCCTCGACGTCATCCGCGCCGCCTTGAGGGAGCGGAGGATGATGACCCGCCTCAGGGCGTGGCCTGACCACGGCGCGCGGTCGCGCTGGGCGGCTCACCGAATCGTTGGCGATAGGCACGCGAGAAGTGCGCCAGATGCGTGAACCCGACGCCGAGAGCCGCCTGGGAAACGCTGCGACTGCTGTCGGCCAATACGCACCGGGCATGATCCAGCCGCATGCCGAGATAGCGCTGCTTGGGCGTTTCCTCGAAGTGAGCCATGAACAGACGCGTCAGCTGGCGCTGAGATTGGCCGACCAGACGACAGATGTCGGGGATCGTCAGCACCTGGGCAAGATTGGCCTCCATCACAGCCAGCGCCTTGACCACACTGCGTGGCAGCGAATCGTCTCGAGTGCTGACAGCAGCAGACGTGGCCAGATGCCCGCGCTGATGTACCAGTTGCCGCCCGACGGCGTCCGCCAGCGACGGCCCGTACAGAAACTCGATCCACGCCAGCATCATGTCGATACTGGCCGCGCCGCCAGACCCCGTCAGCCGCTCGCCCTGCCATTCATAGTCGGCCTGACTGATCTCGAGATGAGGAAATTCCTCGCGAAAGGCCGGCACGCTCTCCCAGTGCAGGGCGACCCGATGACCGGCGAGCACCCCGGCGCGCGCCAGAATGAAGGGGGCGGTATCCAACCCTCCCAACCAGGCGCCGTGGGCTGCCAGGTGCCGAATCACGCCACGCGCCTGGCTGCCGACGCTGCCTTCCGGCCCGTAGGATGACACCACCATCAAGCGCGTCTGCGCCCCACTCTGGCCACCCGATGGCGCCTCATTGACCAGAGACGACAAGGCACCATCGACGTCGATGCGCACGCCATTGCTGGCCACGACAGCCTCGCCATCACTGGACAGCAGACGCCAGGCGAACAGCGGCCGTCCGAAGCGATTGGCAACCCGTAGCGGTTCCAGAAGGCAGAACAACGTCAACATCGAGAAGCGCGGAACCAACCAGACATTCAGCGTGTGCTCTGCGGCCCCGGGGGACAGCAGTGGCGGTGAATCCGGTCGCGGATACGGCGCAGAGAGGGGCTCCGACGCCGTCGCCGACGCTTTAGGAGGCATGCGGGATTGCGAGGGCCGTTCAGAGTGTTCTGACGGTTCTGACAATTCAGACCGTGCTGACAGTTCAGAGGGGTCGGGCTGCGGTTCAGACATGAGGCAAATTTCATCAACCTGTGGCCATTTGCCTCAACCTTACCCGTGTCAGACACTCGAGGTAAGTGGCACGGGGTTGAAACCCGAGAACGGCCTAAACGACGCTAGCCGGCGAAGGCTCGGCCCGGCGCCTGCGGATCCTGCTGAGCAAACAGCTCGCAGCGATCTCGTCCCGAGGCCTTGGCGCGATAAAGCGCCTCATCCGCCTGCTTGAGAATGGTCTCGAAGCTGCAACCCTGGCCGGTGCCTGCAGCAGAGACCCCGATACTGATGGTGACAATACCATGGCGTGAACTTCCCGCATGCGGTAGCGCCAGGTCGCGAACATGGCGGCGAATCTCTTCTGCGCGCGCTAATGCTTGTTGCGATGAACTGGATGGCAGCAGCACCACAAACTCTTCTCCCCCGAAGCGCGCCACGATATCGACATCAGGGTGCACACTTTCGAAGATGGCCGTCGCGATACGCTTGAGACATAGGTCCCCTTTCACGTGACCATAGTGGTCGTTGTAGGACTTGAAATGGTCGACATCGATCATGGCCACGCCGTATTGAAGACGGCTGTCAACCTGCTTTCCGAGCAGCGAACTCACGAGACTGTCGAAGTGACGCCGGTTATAGACTTCGGTCAATGGGTCGATCGAGGCCAGGCGTCGGAACTCTTCATTCTTCTCGGTGAACTCCTCGACCCTGAGCTGCTCACGCAGCAACAGCAGGTAGGAAAGGCGCTCGGCCTTTTCGCTGCGCAGATTGGAAATGATCGAAAATAGCGTGATGGACAAAAACACCATCAACGCCATGAAACCCGCCGAGACATAGGGCGCGGGATGGGCATTGACCAGATACAGCATCACGCCGAAATGGAAGGCCGAAGAGCACAGGGCATACCAGAAGCGCAGCTGAAACAGGACATTGCCCACCAGCACGATAAGGCCAAGTGCGAACAGATCGAGGAATGAATGTGGCGAGACTGACAACTGGATCAACAGGGCGGTGAAGATCATCGCGAAGCACACCAGCGCAGTCATCAACATCTCACGCAATACCGGCGAAACACCCCGTTTGAGCATATAGATGCAGATCAGGGCGATGGGCGTCATGACCCCGACGCGAATGACGATGGCCTCCAGCATGTGATCGGGACGAAAGCGCCAGTCATTGAGCAGAAACAGCACATAGATACTGATCGCCACCGCGCCCATGCAGGCAAGCTTGTGACTGCGCGCGACATGGATATCGTGCTCGAAGCGCGCTTCTATCTCAGCGGGGAAATGCACTCCCAGACCGCCCTCTTGCTGTATCTGTCTGTCCACCTGCACCATCAGATCATTCATGCACATCCCCCTCCCTTGAGGACAGCCAATTAATGATCTCACTCTATACAAGGCGACACGGATCAATAAGCGATCGGGCGCAAACGTGGCAATCGTTCACAACCTTGTGATATGCCTGTCCAAGTTTAATACAACTGCTTGATCGAGCCCAGCGCTCGACTATCAGAGCGGAGTGCCCCCCGACATCCCTCCGCTCACGATATTCCCTGCGCAATCTCAGCGCTTGAGACTCCAGGGAGCGGCGATGCGGAAGAAGCGCAACGTCACTGCCTCATCCACCGGCCGTGTCAGTAGCGACACCAGCACGAAGACCGGCAGGTTGAGCATCAGTCCCCAGAAACCGGCATGCAAGCCTAGAGGATGTGGCCACACGACGGTAAACAGCACCGTGACCACGAAGCCGGCACTGATGCCGCTGATGACACCTGCCGCCGAGGCACGTGGCCAGAAGAACATGCCCAGAAATGCCGGCAATACCTGAGAGGCAAAGCCCAGCCCGATCAAGAGAATCATCACCAGATTGCCCGGCTCCCAGATCGCCAGGGGTGCCACGATCAGGAACATCACCGGGAAGATCAGCCAGCGCGCCAGCTTGCCAGCGCGTTGGTCATCAAGCTTCAGGCCCGGCTGCAGCACATCACGACTCAGGCTCAGGGCTACCGAGTGAATGAAGGGCTCGCTGGAGGACATCGAGGCCGCCAGCGTGCCCGCGCCCAACAGGCCCACCAGCCAGACCGGCATGTTGGCCATCGCGTATTCGAGCACCACGGTGTCGGCGCGCGCAAGCTCCGGCAGGCTGTAGATACCGATGAAGCCGACCACCACCAGCGGCAGGATCACCACATAGTAGGTCGGCAGCCAGCTGGCACTGCGGCGGATGGTGCCGGCGGAGGCGGCGCTCATCCATTGGGTCCATACCGGCGGCATGAAGGACAGCATCGAGACGATGATCGAGGTGGTCCAGAAGCTGAAGCTCATGTCGCCGCCGGCGCCGGGCAGACGCAGATACTCCGGATGGCTGGCCTCAAGACGCGTGAACACGCCACTGAAGCCCCATTCGCCGGTGGAGAGATAGGCCGCCCACAGGCCGATTGCCCAGGCAACGACCAACATCAACACGCCCTGGAAGGCATTGGTGCGACCGATGGCGCGCTGGCCGCTGACGAACAGATAGACGGCAATCGCGCTGAGCACCAGCAACACGCCAGCCCAGAGCGGAATGCGCCCGCCGCTCATCACCAGCAGAATGTAGGCCGAGCCGATGGTCTGCAGGACCGCATAGGCGATGGAGGCAATCGACATCACCAGCGCCGACAGCGCGCCTAGTAGAGGGCTCTGATAGCGGTCCGCGATCGCGCTTGCCTGGGTGACATGCCCGAACTGCTCGCCGAACTTCCACACCTTGGGGCCGAAGTACCAGGCCACCAGCGCCAGATAGGCCAGATAGATGGCGACATAGAACACCGGCACGCCCTTGCTGTAGGCCCAGCCCGGCGCGCCCATGAAGGTGTAGGCACTGACGCTGCCGGCGGCGATCAACAGATAGAGCGTCACGGGCCCCATCGAGCGCCCGGCGACCCCCCACTGCTCCAGCGTGTCCATGCGCCGGCCGCCCCGCGCGCCGAGACCGATGGCCATGGCGAGGACGACATACCCCAGGGTGACCAGCAAGGGCACGCTGTCATGCACGGACGAAAAGGCATGCGGATCGATCACGCGGCGCCTCCGTCTATTTCGCCAGCGGACGTTTTCGACAGCGGGTCTGCGCCGTGGCGACGGCGCAACAGGCAATTGCCCAGCAACATCGCGCCACTGCAGGCGAAGATGATCAGGTAACTCCAGATGATCAATGACGGCATGCCCCACAACAGGGTCTGCTGGTTGATCCAGCCGATCACCGGCCAGATGCCCATCACGACCAGCAGCAGGAAGATCACCAGCAGGCTCCAGCCCCGCCAGGTCGAGGGCATGACGAGGCGCGGCAAGGAACAGGGAGTCTTTGCAGTCCGGGCATCAGGCTGAGAGGAAGACGGGGTGTCAGGCGCGGCCAAGACGATCTCCGATGTGAACAGGGAGTGAATGAAAATTCTCGGCGCGCAGTGTAGCCGCTGCGCCCCGCCCTGTGGAGTCACCCTTGTGAATCCCGCTGTTGAGTCGCCCGGTTGAGTCGCCCTGTCGAGCCCCCCTGTCGAGCCCCCCTGTTGAATCACGCTGTAGAGTCACCTCGTGGCGCCATCTGGCATGAGATCGAGATGGCGACACAAGCTGACAGAGACAGAGACAGGCGCTGCAAGGATGGGGGGAAAGGACGTCGTCATCGGGAATCTTTACGAAAACTGCAAAAGTCTTTCATCATTTCGTGCGTTTATCACAAAGGTATCTCACGGCAGACTGCACAGCATCCAAGACCCACCCATTGCTGATGGAGAACTGCCATGCCCCTTGCCCTGCTGGCGCTGACATTGAGCGCCTTTGCCATCGGGACCACCGAGTTCGTGATCGTCGGACTGGTACCCACCATCGCTCAGGACCTGAGCGTCTCTCTGCCTTCCGCTGGCCTGCTGGTCAGCCTGTATGCCGTCGGTGTCGCCATCGGCGCCCCCGTGCTGACCGCCATGACCGGCCGCTTCAATCGCAAGCTGGTACTGCTGGCCCTGATGGCACTGTTCATCGCCGGCAACCTGCTGGCCTGGCAGGCACCCAGCTATAGCTCGCTGATCACGGCGCGCATCCTGACTGGCCTGGCCCACGGGGTCTTCTTCTCCATCGGCTCCACCATCGCGACAAGCCTGGTGAGCAAGGACAAGGAAGCCAGTGCGATCGCCATCATGTTCACCGGCCTGACCGTGGCTCTGGTCACCGGCGTGCCGCTGGGCACCTGGATCGGCCAGCACTTCGGCTGGCGCGCCACCTTCCTTGTAGTCTCGGTCCTCGGCGTACTGGCATTGATCGGCAGCGCCATCCTGGTGCCCAACAATCTCAAGAAGAGCGTACCCGCCACCTTCGCCCAACAGCTCAAGATTCTGACCCATCCGCGCCTGCTGCTGGTCTACCTGATCACCATTCTCGGCTACGGCGGCACCTTCACGGCCTTCACCTACCTGGCCCCGCTGCTGCAGGACGTCAGTGGCTTCAATGAAGGCGCCATCAGTCTGATCATGCTGGTCTACGGTATCTCGGTCGCCATCGGCAACATCCAGGGCGGCAAGCTGGCTGACCGCATGGGCCCGATTCGCGCCCTGACCCTGATCTTCGGTGGCCTGATCGTCATCCTCGGCGTGCTGACCTTCACTGCCGCCAACCCGATCACCGCCGTGATCACCATCCTGATCTGGGGTGCCTTCGCCTTCGGCAACGTGCCGGGCCTGCAGGTCTACGTCGTGCAGCAGGCCGAACGCTTCGTGCCGCAGGCCGTTGACGTGGCCTCCGGCCTCAACATCGCCGCCTTCAACATCGGCATCGCGCTGGGCTCCATCGTCGGTGGCCAGGTGGTCTCCGGGATGGCACTGACCGACACCGCCTGGATCGGCGCGCTGATCGTCACCGCCGCCCTGCTGCTGACCCTACTGGCCGGTCGCCTCGACAAGCGTCACGCGTCTTCCATCGCGACCGCCTGATCCGCCGCGAAGCCTCCCGCCATCACGACGTGCCCCCGATTCCGACAGCTCAGCCTGCTGGCTCGGGGGCACCGTCGTCTACACACCTGCTTGCTGAAGGAGTCCACCATGATCTCCCCGACCGGCCCGCTGGATCGCCTCACCCAAGGCCCCCTGACCCTAGGCGTCGAACTGCCCCTCGACAATGACTGGGTCCGCACTGACAGAGCCCCCTCCACGCCCTTCGGCGTGCCTGACATGCGCGCCCATGCCGAGCTGATCGGCCAGGTCGACAGGCTCGGCTTCCGCGCCGCCTGGTTGCGTGACGTGCCGCTGTTCGACCCCGCCTTCGGCGACGCCGGTCAGGTCTTCGAGCTGTTCACCTACCTGGGCTATCTGGCCAGTCACACCGACAACCTGCTGCTGGGCACTGCCGCCGCAGTGCTGCCGCTACGCCAGCCGTGGCTGGTGAGAAAGGCCGCCGCCAGCGTGCAGGCCCTGAGCGAAGACCGCCTGCTGCTGGGCGTCGCCAGTGGCGACCGACCGGCGGAATACCCGCTGTTCGGCGAAGAGTTCGCGCCCCGTGGTGCTGCCTTCCGTCATGCGGTGGACGTCATCAAGGGCCAGGCGGACGACGCCCTGAGCGAAGGTCAGGCCATCCTGCCTGCCGCGACGCGTCCGCCGCTGTTGAGTGCCGGGCTCTCCCAGCAGACGCCCGAGTGGATCGGTCGCGAGATGGACGGCTGGCTGGCCTACCCGGGCACGCCGGAGGACCACATCCGCCGCGTGGCGCTCTGGCGACAGGTCGCCGGCGACAAGCCCTACGTCAGTTTCATTCACCTCAACCTGGAAGAAGACCCGCACGCCCCGGTGCGTCGTCATCGCTTCGGGTTGTCGAGTGGCCGCCTTGCCCTCATGGAAGAACTGTCGGCCATTCAGGATGCCGGGGTGAATCACATCGGCTTCCACCTGCGTCGCAATCGCCGCCCGCTCACGGAAACCCTCGAGGAACTGGGCCGTGAGGTGCTGCCGCACTTCTCATGAGGGCGCAAGGGTTGCACTGATCTGCCCGGCTGGCTGAGCGCACTGGCAAGCCGGGCGGGTCGCGCGACCTGCCCCCGCCATGGCGGAAAGGATTCACCGTTCACGCTGCAAGGAGATCCCATGTCAGATTCCACAGAGACCACCACACAAGACATCAGTCACAGCGCCACCCGGGCACCCGCCTGGGTATGGCAAGGCCCGGGAGAGCCTGAGGCGCTCGAGCAGTCAGAGGTGGACATCGGCGCCCCGGGAGACGACGAGGTACTGGTCGCCACGCGTGCCATCGGCCTCAATCCCGTCGACTGGAAGTTCATGGCGATGGACAGCGAGCTGTGGCAAGCCGGTCAGATTCCCGGGGTCGATGCCTCGGGTGAGGTGATCGCCTGCGGCGCGAATGTCTCCCACGTCTCCCCGGGAGACCGCATCGCGGTCCACACCACCCTGGCGGGGCCGGGTACCTTCAGCAAGCGTCTGCGGGTCCCAGCGCGGGCCGTGATGCGCCTACCCGTTACCCTAGGCTTCAATGACGCCGCCGCCTTCCCCTGCCCGGCGCTGACCGCATGGCTCGCAATCGAGAAGCTGCCAATCAAGGCCGGTCAACGCCTGCTGATCACCGGTGCCTCCGGCAGCGTGGGCCGCTGGCTGATCCAGCTGGCCCGACAGCGCGACTTCCATGTCATCGCCACCGCCTCCGAGAAGCGCCACGCGGACCTCAAGGCGCTGGGCGCCGACGAGACCCTGACGGACGCCGAGCAGCTGGACGCCCCGGTCTACGCCGTGATCGATACCGTCAATGGGGATCACGCCCGCAAGATGACCCGCCACCTGGGGGCCAACGGCCATATCGTCTGTATCCAGGACCGTCTGGAGCAGGCGGCCGCGCCGGCCTTCGATCGCGCCATTTCGCAGCACGAAGTCGCACTCGGGGCACTTCACTGGGCGGGTGACGACGAGGACTGGGCACGCCTGGTCGCAGCAGGGGAAGGTCTTCTGGAAGCGATCGCCGATGGCTCCCTGAACCAGCCGGCGCCCTGTATCGAATCATTTACGGCGCTGCCAGCCTGCCTTGCCGAGCTGAAGCGTGGTGAGCGCCGAGCGCTGAAATTCGTGATTACCGCCAACGAGTAAGGTGCATGGCAAAGTCCACGCGACTGTTGCGTTAGTGTAAAAAAGCTAATGCAAAGTCGTGAGGTTGACGTCGCAGTATGCAAGCCTCATATAGGAAGGGCAAAAATGGATATGCGCCCATCATTCACGACTAAATACCGGGCGCGCTTAACAGGAGTTCTAGAATGTCGACTACCCTACCAAATCCCGGCTTTGGGACTTACCGTATCGAGGGCGAAACGCTCCGTGACAGCCTGAACACCGCGCTTGAGATCGGTTATCGTCACTTTGATACCGCGCAGTTTTACGGCAACGAAGCCGAAGTCGGACAGATCATCGCCGACAGCAAAGTGCCGCGCGAAGAGCTCTTCATCACCACCAAGATCTGGCATGACCGTTTGGTACCGGGTGACATGGAGAAAAGCGTCGAGGAAAGTCTTGAGCGCCTCCAAATGGACTACGTCGACCTACTGCTCATCCATTGGCCGTCGCCGAATGATGAAGTGCCGATGGAAGATTATCTGCCGGTACTGGCCAAGCTGAAGGCAGCGGGCAAGGCGCGGCACATCGGGGTGTCCAACTTCACCTGTGAACAGCTGGAACGTGCTGTGGGCATCGTGGGGCGTGACGAGCTGCTCACCAACCAGATCGAGGTCCACCCATTTCTGCAAAACCGCAAGGTGATCGACAAGTGCCACGAGCTGGGCATCCAAGTCACTGCTTTCATGCCACTGGCAGTCGGCAAGGTGATGGACGATGACACCCTCAATGCCATCGCCGAACGTCATGACGCCAGCCCGGCGCAGATCGCCCTGGCATGGCTCAAGATGCAGGACATCGTCACCTTCCCGTCCTCCACCAAGGCGAAGAACATCAAGAGCAACTTCGAGGCCTTCTCCATGTCACTGACCGGTGAAGACATGGCGAAGATCGCCGAGCTGGATCGCGGTGAGCGCATCGCCAACCCGGACTTCGCCCCTGACTGGGACTGATAACCCTCAGGCCTGTGCCTGATGCCACGTCAGAGAAATGAAAAGGCCTCCTTCGGGAGGCCTTTTGCGTTGCTGTCCAAGGATACTGGCAGAGAGACTTCGACGCCGCGGCCGCTCGCACGAATTTGACGTGCTAGTCGCATCCTCACGCTTTATGGGAGGTAGCCTCTATTTTTTCATTCGTATGCGAAAGCGGACCGAGATGGCGTTCCATGACCTGACGCTTGCCTGCCAATCCACGGTCCACTAGTCCCGGCCACAAACTATTGAGCACACCGAAGCATCGCTCTGCCCACCCTATCGTTTGGCGCACTTGCCCACTAGCCAACTGCTTCACCACGAGTCTCGCAACGCTTTCTGGCTCATCAATGGCATTGCCCAGTGCCGCGTTCATCTGCTCAACATGTTGTGGATTGATGGGAGTACGAGTTGCCCGAGGTGCAATGTACTGTATCTTCACGGAACTGCCCGCGAGCTCTCGCGCCAATGCCTCACTGAACCCCCTGAGTCCTGCCTTCGAGGCACAATAGGCAACATTGCCAGGGTGGCCGATATGACCAAGCATCGACCCCACCAGCATCAACTGTGCTTTTTCTGCCAACGCCAGGATCGGCAAGAGCTGCTGGGTCAGCAAGATCGTGCTGGTCAAGTTGATGTCGAGCAATCGTTCCACCTTCTCGCTCGACTGTTGGGCAAACCAGCCAACCTCATTCACACCCGCCAGATGTACCACCAGAAAAGGGCGCTGAGACTGAGGACAGGTCAATAGTGCATCACTCAATGCCTCACGGTCACTGACGTGGGTCAGATCAAGTGCCAGCAAGCTGGTTACCACGCCCTTGGGCAACTCATCACGCAATGCCTCCAACGTGTCACGACGACGCCCTACCAACCATAGTTCACAGCCGAGCCTCGCCAGCTCATGGGCCAGTGCCCGTCCTATCCCGCCACTGGCCCCTGTGATCAATACTCTGGATGCGTGAAGCGAGTGGCTCATGCCAACGCCTCCTTCTCCATAGCGCAACCGGCTGCAAGCGCCGCATCACTCCAGTGGAATGCATCCTCGAGCGCAGCCTGATGGACACTGGAATAGAGATGATAGAAGGCCTTGGCGGCATGGATAATTGCCTGCTGCTCTCCTTCATCGGTGATACTGTCCATGAGGTTGGCGAAGAACTCCATGTGAGAGATATCAAGCTCGCCATGAGAAAAAAGATAGTGGAAGGCATCATCTCCGAGCCCCAGACTGTCACGCACGGCTCGTCCGGCCCCGCTGGCCACAGCAGTACTGGTCCCCTCCAGCACCAGCACCATCCCGAACATGCTGAGTGGATGACGCCGACGTATGCTGTCGTAGGCATAAGCCACCATCAGCTCGGTTGCCAACAGTGGGGCTCGTTGCACCGCCCTCTCACGAGGAACTCCCGTCGCAGCGAGATCATCAAGTACCCAATGCTCATGCCCCTTCTCTTCATCGATGTATTCCGCGACCGCCATACGCAGCGCGTCTCGCGAGACATGAGCGGGTTCTGACAACTGCGCCCCACAGGCCATCATGAGCGATACGGTATGGCGCACATGGTGATAGGCCTGGGCCAGGAAGGCGCGATATTCCGCCAGGGTGATCTGGCCATTCAGTGCACGGGCCACCAGAGGACCGGATAGCAACTTCTCGCGTTCCGTGGCCGTGGCAGCGACCAACTGACGATAGAACCCATCAGGCCGGCCATTGTCGGAGGGGATGCCAGCTCCAGAGGCAGCAGGAGTCTGAATAGCGACTTCGCCAGTATCCGCCTGCCGATTGACAGATTGGTATGATGAGACGTTGTTATTCCAGGACATGATCATTTCCTCAGGAAGCACTGTGATGACGTGACAACACGTCAGACTCTTGGGAAGAAGAGGGGCAGGGATACACGGTCGATGTCGTCGAGATGCGTTGAGCCAATCGCTTGAGATCATCACCACGCCGTTCACGAATACGCGCGCGCCTGAGGCGCCCGTTATCCGTCACTTCACCACTGGCAATCGATAATGGCTGCGAGGTATCCGGTGACGCTTCCAGTACCTGCCAGGCAACAAGTCGGGCGTAATCAGGCAAACGAGAATTGAGCAGGGTAATCGCTCGAGCAATGGCACCCTCCGTACACGTGGAGTCTCCGTTGAGCACCGGTGCCAGCAAGGCAATCAATCCGCATAGACCATCACCCTCCACGAAGGCCTGTCGGATACCGGGAATGAGTGCCAGCTCTGCCTCGATCCATCCTGGCGAGACATTTCGGCCCGAGGAAAGGATCAGCACGTCTCTCTGTCGCCCTTCCAGACACCAGCCCCCGGTTTCGAGACAGCGAGCGAGGTCACCACTGGGCCATGGCTGATCGGCTGACAAGGGATTCAGTTCTCCCAGATAGCCCAGCATGCGACGGCCGTGGATCATCAGCTGTCCCCTATCATCGAGTGAGAGATTCAGGCCCTCAAGCGGCTGCCCGACACTGTCAATTTCGCCTTTTTCCTCTCCAGGCAACGACAGACACACCACGGACCCCAATTCCGACAAGCCATATCCCTGGGCGACCGGCAGGCCAAGCCTCATGGCACGCGCCAGCAGCGAAGCGGGGACCTTGGCCCCACCTACCGCGACCAGCGTCAGTGAGTTGCGCCAAGGTGACTCAATCGGTGAGCTCTCACACAATGCAACCAATGCCTTCAGCAGATTAGGGACCAGAATCAGGCTCTGGGGCCGACGTTCATCAAGCCAGGATTCAAGCGTCAGGGCATTGAGCCCTCCGCTGCCAATCAATCCAGTGCAACCAACGGTATCCACGATGGCGCAGCGGCCTTGCCACAGTGCCAGCAGACCACCAGCGAGGTTTTCCAGCAGCACTGCCAGCGGCAGGAGAACGCCATGCCGCTTGAGCGTCACGAGCTCCAATCGTGCCGATAGCCCCTCAAGAACCTTTTCAAGATGCTCAAGCGACAGACAGACTCCCTTGGGCGCCCCTGTCGTACCAGAAGTAAACGTGATCAATGCAGTGCCGACTGGGACGGCAGCAGGGATGGATGAGCGCTGTATCAGATAGACCGCCTCTCCCTTTTCCAACGACAGACAGCGGGACCTCCATTCGCCCTCGCCAATCTCATGATCCAGCTGCGCATGCCATGACTCATCGGCCAGACTCTTAGTGGAAGCCTCTAGACTGGCCAGACGAGTCAACGCCCCCGGTTCAGCGCTCGCGATGGCATCAAGTGCCGTAGTGGCCAACAGATGTTGGCACTGCTCGGCACTGAAGAAATTCGCAATAGGGGTCACGACAATACCCGCCCGCCAGGCGGCGAGTTGGATGACAAGCCACTGCGGACTGTTGTCCCCAGCCAACCCCAGATGGCGAATACCAGCGGCATTGAAGGCGCCTGCAAGTACCTCGATCGCCTCCCATAGCTGCTTTGCCGTGTAATCTTGATCCTCATGGATGGCATCGCGCCCTATCAGCAAGACTCGCGCAGGATCGACCTCGGACAGGAGCTCTAGCGTCTCCAGCAGTCGTGAGTTCATCTCAGCACCCTCCGTTAGTGGTAGGGAATGCCGGGAATGGTGAAAGACTTGTCTGCAGAAAGCGTGGTGCTCCAGCCAGCAATCGGCGTCCCAAGGGAGAGCTGCCCATACGCTGAGCCTCGTGCAAGGGACGAATCACGACGACGCGAGGATCATGTGCATAGTAGCTTCCCCAATCATCCTGGCCCTCAAGGCATGTGGGGTCGGCCTTGCCCATATCACGCATGGCAATGCCCAGACGTGACAGACCATTTCTCACCTCGCGCGAAGCCGTCACCACCAGCCACTCGATCTCGAGACTCGCCAGCACCTCAACCAGAGCCAACATCAGCATCCGTCCTGCACCCGCAGTGGCGCTGCATAGTGCACCGATTTCCATGATCTGATGCCGTTCGATCTGACGTTGCTCAGTGTCGGCCAGCAGCGTCTCGATGCGAACTCCAAGATAGGCTTCCACCCTCAAGGGACCTTCATCGGCGCGCATCAGCCCAGTCACTGCATGAATGTCGACATCTCCGATATCAAGCGAATGGCCATCCTCTGGCTCCCCCTGCATCACCAGCAGACGAGAATAGTGGACGTGAATGCGCGCACTATGGTGACGCTGGAAACAAGCTTTCACGAAGGCCTCTGCCTGAGGCCGGCCAGCTATATCGCACCAATACAACTCGTTGCGCACCGTGACATCGGATGGCGCTGGCGTCTCAGGAGACGGAGTCCCTGTTGGTACAAGAGAAGAAGTACTGGAACGGATAACAGGCGAAACATCATTGCTGACCGCAACTGTCGCTGTCGCAAGCTGAGAGCTTGAGGATTCCATGGGGGCGCCTCATCGAGGAAGATGCCCCCAGACTAGGGTCGCCAGCTTAGCGAAGGCTTAAGACAGGAAGAAAAGGATCGTTACGAGGAAATGCACGGCCTGAGGGTTAGCCGTGCATGCCATTCTGCAAGCCAGGTCGATGGCCACGGAGAGGATTGCGGGATCAGAGCTCCTTTTGCGCCAGAGCACTACTCGTAACCGGAAGTGAGTGAACCCGAGTGATGCTCTGCGTACCGGGACGCGGCGATGCCAGGTCATGCTCATGCAGCAGATAGATCACCGTACGCGCCTTGAACCAGCCCTCCAGACGCTGTGCCATGCGCTGTGCCGTGCGCGCATCCAGCCCGGAGAAGGGTTCATCCAGAATCAGCAGCCCCGGATCCGTCAGTACCAGGCGCGCCAGCCCCAGGCGCCGCGCCTGCCCGCCCGAGACCTGCCGACCGCCCTCACCCACTCGGGTGGCGAGGCCCTGAGGCAGTTGCGCCACCCATGCGGCGAGATCCACCGCCTCCAGTGCCTGCCAGACATCTTCATCGCTGGCCTGACGCGCACCCAGCCGCAGGTTGTCGGCAAGGCTGGCATCCAGCAATTCCACCTGTTGGGTCAGGCATCCCACGGCATGGGCCAGTGACTCGGGCGAGCAGGCGTCGATGGGCTGTCCGTTGAGCGTGATGCTGCCGCTCTGCAGCCGGGTCTGGCCAGTCAGCAAGGCCGCCAGCGTGGACTTGCCGGAGCCGGAAGCACCGCAGATGGCCACCTGGGTGCCGGGGGTGATCTCGAGGGTCATCTCGTTAAGCGCCTCGAACCAGGCACCGGGATAGCGCCACGACACCTGCTGGATCTGCACCTGCACGGCACCGCGGGCCAGGGTCTGCCGACCTTCCAGTGGCCGCGTGGCGGAGGACAGCTCATTGAGTCGCTCGGCAGCGCCCAGGGTAGCACCGGCCTGAGTGAAGGCCGCCGGCAATCCCGCCAGGCCCTCACTCAACGCCATGGCCGTCAGCGGCAGCATGACCATCACCGCCGGTGTCAGTCGCTCATCCGTCATTCCCTGCATGGCGGCCGCCAGCAACAGCAACCACGACAGGCCGATCACCAGACTGGCCAGGCCATTGCCGATGGCCGTGATCACCGCCAGTCGCCACTGATCTCTCAACAGGCGGGTCTCGATCTCATTCAGGCGCTGACGGGCAGTGCCCAGCGCCGCATAGGCCTCAAGCTCCGCCTGACCACGCAACGTCTCCATCAGCGCCGAGCGCAACGACTCCAATGTCGTGACGCGGCGCCGACTGGCCACCAGCCCCCAGCGCGCCTGCCCCAGCGTCAGCCAGGCCCAGCCCAGCACCAGGAACCCCGCCAGCCACGCCGCCGTTGCCGGCAGCCAGACAGCGACCAGCGCCACCAGCACCGCGATCAGACCCAGCGCCATCAGTGGCGGAGCCGCCAGACGCAGGTAGAGCGCATCTAGAGTGTCGATATCCGCGGTGAGGCGATTGAGCCAGTCACTGGAACGCCGCGCCGCCACCCGCGCGGGGTCCATCGTCACCAGTGCGGCGAAGGCAGTGCCGCGCAGGCTGGCCAGCAGACGCAGGATGGTGTCGTGGTTGTAGAGCCGTTCCAGATAGCGCGACACGGTGCGCGAGACGGCGAACAGCCGAATGCCGCTGCCGGGGGTGTAGACATCCAGCGTCATGGCCGCGCCGGCAGCCAGCGAAGCCCCGGTCAGAGCGGATGCAGTGATGAACCAGCCGGACACCGCCAGCAGGCCGAGTGCCGAGCAGGCCGTGAGCATCATCAGCACCACGCCGAGTATCAGACGACGGCGATAGCGATCATGCAGACGCCACCAGGGGGCCAGACGGGAAAGTGCCTCGCGCAAGGTCACGCTGTCGCTCTCGGGGTGCATCATGCGCGGTCTCCTGTCGGCTCGTGCTGTTGGCGCGTCGCCGTGGCCGTCGTGACAGCCATCGGTAGGATTTGACCCTCCTCCAGTACCAGATGGCGCGTCGCCATGGCGATCAAGGCCGGATGGTGGGTCGCGATCACCAGGGTTCGCCCTTGCGTGCTCAACCACTGAAAGCCCGCGATCAGATGACGCTCCGTCTCGGCATCCAGACTGGCGGTGGGCTCATCGAGCAGTACCAGCGCAGCATCGCTCAGAAACACCCGCGCCAGCGCCAGGCGCTGTGCCTGGCCACCGGACAACCCGCGCCCGCCCTCGCCAAGCGGCGTGTCGATGCCCTGAGGCAAGGCGGCAAGCACGGTCTTGAGCCCGGCACGCTCGAGCGCGAGGGTGATATCAGCGTCACTGGCCTCGGGAGCTGTGATCCGCAGGTTGTCGGCCAGGCTGCCCTGCATCAACAGCGGACGTTGATCCATCCAAGCAAGCCGCAGCCGAGCGCGAATGTGGCGGATCCCGTCATCAGGGGCCACGAAGCCGGCCATCACTTGAAGCAGGGTCGACTTGCCTGCCCCGGACGTCCCGCTGATGACCAGCACCTCGCCCTCCATCAGCGCCAGACCCAGCGGCCCCAGCACCTGCCCGCGCTCGGGGTGGCTCAAACAGACCTCCGTCAGTCGAAGCAGCTCATCCGTTGTGGGTGAGTCAGCAGCGTCACGAGGCGCAGGCTTCTCCACAGGGTCGGCATGGCGCGGCGGCGCGGTATCGGCGGCCGCTAGGATCTCCATCAGTGTCTCGGAGGCGGCAAGCGCCGAAGCGCGATCATGATAGAACTGGGACAGAGTTCTCAACGGCTGGAAAAACTCGGGCGCCAGCAGCAGGATCACCAGCGCACTGAATAGCGTCAGCTCATCGGCGGGCCCGATGGGGATGTCGCCGAGCAGGCCGAAGCCGATGTAGATGGCGACCACAGCGATCGACACCGAGGCAAAGAACTCCAACACCGCCGATGACAGGAAGGCGAGCCGCAAGGTGCGCAGACTGCGCTTGCGGTAATCATCGGCCACCAGCGTCACCTCACGAGTCGCCAGATCCCCTAGCCCGAACAGTCGCAGGGTGGTGATAGCACGCACTCGATCGACGAAGTGACGCGACAGCCGCAAGACCGCCTGGAACTGGTCACGATTGAGCGACTCAGCCCCCATGCCGACCAATGCCATGAACAGCGGTATCAGGGGCGCGGTCAGCGCCAGCAGGATGGCCGCCAGCCAATCCAGACTGACCACGATGGCAAGAATCACCAGCGGCGTGATCATCACCAGGCGCATCTGCACATGAAAGCGCGCGAAGTAGCCTTCCAGCGCCTCGACCTGTTCCACCCAGCGCTGGGCGAGCTCGGCACTGTGATAAAGTGCAGCGCGGACCGGCCCCAATGTCTCGAGCGCCGTCAGCACCTCGCCACGAATGGCCTGGCGCAGTCGCTGGCTGGCGCGCTGGGCCAGCAGCTCCTGTGCCCCCGTCGCCAGCACCCGCGCGCCCAGAAGCGCCAGCAGACCGACGAAGGGCCATATGAGCTCTCCCAGCGCGGCGGGAGACGCGATGGCTTCGCTGATCACCCAGGCAGCAAGCACCAGCTGGGCGACCGTCAGGCCGCCGGCCAGAATGCCGAAGCACGCCGCAAACCCAAGCAGGCGACGCTCTCGCGTCGCCTGCTGTCTCAGCCATCGACCGGCCTGGCGCCGTTCCGGGGTGACTCGATCAGACGCGCCCCGGTCAGGCGTGCCGACCGGGGACTTGCGTGACTCAGTGATAGCCACCTTCCTTGACCTTGCCGCGGAAGACCCAATAGCTCCAGGCGGTGTAGCCCAGCACCATCGGAATGACGAACAGCACGCCCAGCAGCAGGAACAACTGCGATTCCGGCGCGGAGGCAGCGTCCCACAGGGTGATGTCCGGCGGCACCAGGTACGGCCACTTGCTGAAGATTAGCCCCAGATAGGTGAACAGGAACAGGCCCAGAGTCGCGACGAAGGGCTGTCCTTCCAGGCGCTTGCTGGTGGCCCGCCAGATCAATGCCGCGCAGCACAGCGCCAGTACCGGGAAGACCCAGAACACGCCCAGATGGTCGAACCAGCGCTCCCGCACGTACTCATCCACGAACGGGGTGTAGAGACTGATGACCCCGAAGCCGACCAGCACGGCAATCAGCAGCTTCGGCGTGATGCGATAGGCCCACTCCTGCACCTCGCCCTCACTCTTCATGATGGTCCAGGTGGCCCCTAGCAGGGCATAACCTACCACCAGCGCAAGCCCGGTGATCACGGTGAACGGGGACAACCAGTCAAAGGCGCCGCCGACGTAGACATGCCCTTCGGTGGCGAAGCCCTGAATATAGGCACCGACCACCACGCCCTGACAGAAGGTCGCCAGGAAGGAGCCACCGCTGAAGGCGATGTTCCACCAGTGGCGATTGCGCGAGGACTTGAAGCGGAACTCGAAGGCGATGCCACGGAAGATCAGCCCCGCCAGCATCAGAAACACCCCCAGATACAGCGCCGGCAGCAGGATGGTGTAGACCGCCGGGAAGGCGGCCAGCAACCCGGCCCCGCCCAGCACCAGCCAGGTCTCGTTGCCGTCCCAGATGGGCGCGACCGAGTTCATCATCACGTCGCGGGCGTGCTCGTCAGGAGCGAAGGGATACAGGATGCCCACCCCGAGATCGAAGCCATCCATCAGGATGTACATCATGACGCCAAAACCGATGATCAGCGCCCAGATCATTGTCAGATTGATCATTTCCATCAGCTCAACTCCTCACCGTACGACTGGCATCGTCATCCAGGCTCTCATGGGCGGCAGACAGCGGACGCATCGCGGTCTCGACTTCGTCATGCGGCAGTTCTGGTTGCATGCCCCCGCGGATGACGCGGGTCAGGTAGTAGCTGCCGGTCACGAAGACCACCAGATAGACTAGGAAGTAGCCGATCAGAGTGGTCAGCACCATCCATCCGGTGAGTGACGGCGTGACGGCCTCCTGCTGAGTCATCATCTCGTAGACTAGCCACGGCGAACGTCCGGCCTCGGTCACGAACCAGCCCGCCAACACCGCGAAGAACGGCGCGATGGACATCAGGCGCAACGTCTGCAGGAAGGGGCGTGAGTGATAGAGTCTGCCTCCGCGACGCAGGTAGAAGCCGACGAAGGCCACGGCGATCATCAGAAGGCCCATCGCCACCATCACGCGGAAAGACCAGAACACGAACCATACCGGCGGTTGCTTGTCAGGCGCGACCTCCTTGAGCCCCGGCACCACACCGTCGGGGTCATGAGTCAGGATCAGACTAGCCAGCTTCGGAATCGCGATCTCGAAGTGATTCGTCTGGGCTTCCTTGTCCGGCCAAGCAAACAGCAGCAGCGGCGCGCCCGACTGGGTCTCCCAGTTGCCTTCCATCGCCGCGACCTTGGTCGGCTGGTGCTCCAGCGTGTTGATGCCGTGCATGTCACCCACCACCGCCTGCGCCGGCGCCAGCACCAGCAGCAGCCACATGCACATGGACAGCGCGCGCTTGTTGGCCTCGACATCACGCCCGATCAGCAGATACCAAGCGCTCACCCCAGCCACCACGAAGCCGCCGGTCAGGAACGAGGCGATCGCCATGTGGGCGAAGCGATACGGCAGCGAGGCATTGAAGATGGCCGCGGCCCAGTCCTTGACGAAGAAGTGACCATCCACCAGCTCCACCCCTGCCGGGGTCTGCATCCAGCTGTTGGTGGAGAGAATCCAGAACGCGGAGATGAAGGTCCCCAGCGCCACCATCAGGGCCGCGAACAGATGCACCCCTTCCGGCACCTTGCCACGCCCGAACAACAGGACGCCAAGGAAGCCTGCCTCCAGGAAGAAGGCCGTCACCACCTCATAGCTGAGCATCGGGCCGATGAAGTTGGAGCTGGCATAACTGAAGTTGCTCCAGTTGGTGCCGAACTGGAAGGCCATCACGATGCCCGAGACCACCCCCATGGCGAATACCACGGCAAATACCTTCACCCAGAAGGCGGCAAGTCGATCCCAGGCCGCATTGCCGGTCTTGTAATAAAGCCCGTGCAACAATGCGACATAGGATGCCAGGCCGATGGTGAACACCGGAAAGACGGCGTGGAATGACACGACAAATCCGAACTGTATTCGCGACAGCATCACGGGATCCAGTTCCATGGGCGACTCCTCACGACTTCAAGCTTCAGGATTGCACAGCGCGCGCTTCATCCAGAGACAGAGCGCACTGTGACAGCGATATCACGGTCAGGCCGTGATCCCACGACAGACAGGCTTCATTCAGCATTCATTCGATCGGCTGACATGCTGAGCATACAAAACAACGTTCTCTCATGCACGATGACGCTTTGCCGCATGCATGAGCCGCATCTCCATCAGTCCTTGCGATCAGCTCTTGCGATCAACCCTTGGTGATCAGCTCAAGGAGACACGGAGATGAGACCACAATGCTGCAGGACAGCATCCACGTATTTTCCACTCTTCATGCTGCGAATTTCCACACACATCACGCCGTACATTCGCCTTTATTGACGTACATCAAAAGAAATACAAGACGAGCATCAAATGCGACCCATGAAGCTGACCACGCCCGAATTCAGTGATAAAGAAAGTATCAGGTAGCGCAGCAGTGACAAGGGAGGCAAGGCGGACATGGGCGTCCATTCCTCCAATATTGCGGTCGACTCTGCTACGGCCTTCTCTGCGTCCGAGCGCTCTTCTGCTTACGCTTTTCCCCTTCATCAGTCTTCCCAGTGATTTCTGCGCCGTCGGCTTATCTGTCCACGATTCGCTGTTGAGCTTCCTGATGAGCTTGCTGGTGAGTCAGGGCCACAGCTCTTCTTGGTCTCGTGGACCAACCCCGATGCAACGCTTCGCGACATGGGCATGGAGCACGGGCGTTATCGCGTGCTCTGTGATGCACCCGGCATCCACGTGAAGCAGACCTGAGCCACCCGACACATCCGATCAAAGAGGCCAATCATGTCGCTCCAATCGCCAGACGCTTCCGAGGCTCCCGAGACAGTTGCCTCTCCCGCCCCTTTCAAGCCGCTTGAAGGCAAGGTAGTGCTGGTGGTGGGCGTGGCGAATGCGCACTCCATCACGACCGGCTGCGTGAAGGCATTTCGTGCGGCCGGGGCACACATCGTGATGACCTACCTGAATGCCAAGGCCAGAGCCTAAGTGGAGCCCGTGGCAAAGGAGGTGGAGGCAGCGCTGCTATTGCCGCTGGATGTCGAGGCCACAGGCGAGATGCAAGCCGTGTTTTCTCAGATTGAAACTCGCTTCGGGCGCCTCGATATGCTGGTGCACTCCATCGCCTATTGTCCGCTGGAAGATCTGCACGGCCGGGTGACGGACTGTTCACGCGAAGGTTTCTCACGCGCGATGGATATCTCGGTGCACTCATTGATCCGCATGGCCCGACTGGCCGAACCCTTGATGATCGAAGGTGGCAGCATCCTGGCCATGAGTTATTACGGCGGCGAGAAGGTCGTCGATCACTACAACATCATGGGGCCGGTCAAGGCGGCACTGGAGGGAACGGTACGCTCACTGGCCGTGGAGCTGGGGCCACGTCAGATCCGGGACAATGCCCTCTCACCGGGCCCACTCAAGACACGGGCCGGGTCCGGCATCGCCCATTTCGATGAGCTGATCGACGAGGCTCGCGCTCGCGCCCCCGAAGAGGCTCTGGTGACGATCGAGGATATCGGCAACCTGGCGGTGATGTACGCAAGCCCCGCGACCCGTCGCATCACAGGGGAAACGGTCCATATCGATGGAGGTCTGCATGTCCGAGCATGACGATAACGTGTCACGCGCAAGCCCGTCCGAGAAGGGCTTGCCTGAGAAAGGTCCGAATGATTCATCAGCTGAGCCGGCTCGCAACGGCCCGATGCAGGAGGGGTTGCTCGGATTCGGTGAGCCCCTCGGCACACCCCGAGCAGGACAGCCGGTTCACGACACAGTCCCCAGTGACAGCCTGCAGTACATCGAGAATCGTACCTGGGAGGATATCGCCGTCGGCGATAGCGCCGAGCTGGTGCGTACCTTGCAGACAACGGATATCCAGCTCTTCGCGGTGATGTCCGGTGACGTCAATCCCGCCCACGTCGATGAGGAATTTGCCAGCACTGACATGTTTCATGGCGTCATCGCACATGGCATGTGGGGCGGCGCCTTGATCTCGGCCGTACTGGGCACCGAATTGCCGGGGCCGGGCACCATCTTTCTCGATCAGACCCTGAGCTTCAAAGCGCCGGTGCGCCTGGGCGATACCCTCGCCGTGCGCCTGGAGGTCAGCGAGAAGCTGCCCAAGGGACGCCTGCGCCTGGCATGTCGCTGCACCAACCAGCAAGGTGAGACGGTCATCGAGGGTGTGGCCAAGGTCATCGCGCCCCGCGAGCGCATAAGACGCCCAGCGTGGTATTGCCCGAAGTGTATCTGCACATCCAGGGCGCCCAGTACAAGCGTCTGATCACGGCCACCGAAGGGCTGGCTGCGATTACCACCGCCATCGTGCATCCCTGCGATGCGCTATCGCTGGGAGGTGCGCTGGAAGCCGGTCGCCGTGGGCTGATCCAGCCTGTTCTGGTCGGGCCGAAGGCGCGCATTCTCGCCGCCGCCCAGGCCGGTGAATCACTCACGAGCATCGAGATCATCGATGCGCCCCATAGCCACGCAGCCGCCGCGATGGCCGTGGCAATGGTACGCAGCGGCAAGGTCAGTGCGCTCATGAAGGGCGCGTTGCATACCGATGAACTGATGGAGGCAGTGGTGAATGCCGAGCTTGGCCTGCGCACCGAGCGCCGCATGAGCCATGTCTATGCTCTTGATGTGCCGACCTATCCCAAGCCTCTGCTGGTGACGGATGCCGCCATCAACATCTATCCCGATCTCGCCCACAAGCGAGATATCGTCCAGAACGCCATCGACATGATGCAGTCACTTGGCGTGACCTGCCCGAAGGTAGCGCTGCTCTCGGCGGTGGAAACGATCAATCCTCACATCACCTCCACGCTGGATGCCGCCGCCCTGTGCAAAATGGCGGACCGTGGCCAGATCCAGGGCGGCATGATCGAGGGTCCGCTGGCATTCGACAATGCCATCTCCGCCAAGGCCGCCGCCGAGAAAGGCATTCGTTCTCAGGTCGCGGGGGAGGCCGACATCCTGGTCGCACCGGATCTGGAAGCCGCCAACATGATCGCCAAGCAGCTGATCTATCTCGCGGGGGCCGATGCCGCCGGTATCGTGCTCGGTGCGCGAGTTCCGATCATTCTCACCAGTCGCGCCGACAGCCTGCTGTCTCGACTGGCGTCCTGCGCCCTGGCAAAGCGCTATCTCGATCACCAGACGGGAATCCGCTCATGACCGAAGTGACGCTGGTGCTGAACGCTGGCTCCTCCAGCATCAAGTTCGCGCTCTTTCCAGCAGTAGAGGGTGTGACGAAGCCAGTATTGCGCGGCAAACTCTCCGGCATCGGCAGTCACCCCAGGTTCACGGCGCAAACCCGCGATGGCACCGACGTGGACTGGGATGCTCAGCTGCCATTGACTGCCAAGGCTAGTCATGAGGACCTGACCCCCGCGCTTTTCGACTGGCTTGAACGCCACGATGATGACCTGACCATCACCGCCGCCGGTCATCGCGTCGTACATGGTGGCCGTGAGCATCATGGCCCCGCACGTGTCAGCCTGGCCTTGCTCGAGGACCTGGCCGCACTGATACCATTGGCTCCCAACCATCAGCCCCATAGCCTGGTGGCGATCCAGTGCCTTGTTGATGCGGCCCCGCACCTCCCGCAGGTCGTATGCTTCGATACCAGCTTTCACCGCACCCAGGATTCAATGGCGCAGACCTTCGCCCTACCCCGAGCCCTCAGCGAGTCTGGCATCGTGCGCTATGGCTTTCATGGTCTCTCGTATCAGTACATCGCCGACCGGCTGCCCGAGACGCCACTCGGAACGCGCAGCGAAGGTCGAGTCATCGTCGCGCATCTTGGCAATGGGGCCAGCCTGTGCGCCATGAGGCAGCGCAGGAGTGTCGCCACCAGCATGGGCTTCACTGCACTGGAAGGATTGATGATGGGGCAGCGCTGCGGCTCGCTAGACCCCGGTGTGCTGCTGCACCTGCTGGATGGCAAGGGCATGAGCACGACGCAACTTCGCCACCTCCTCTATGAGGAATCGGGGCTATTGGGGGTCTCCGGCATCAGCAATGACATGGCAGAATTGGAGGCCCATCCAGCGCCCGAGGCACGCGAAGCCATCGAGATGTTCTGCTATCGCGCCGCCTGCGAAATGACATCGCTGGCCACGGCATTGGGTGGCCTCGATAGCATCGTGTTCACCGCCGGTATCGGCGAGAACTCGGCACTGGTGCGCCATTTGATCATCCAGCGTCTCGCCTGGCTCGGTGCGACGCTGGACACTGATGCCAATCAGCGCAACGCCACCTCCATCACTGGCAAGGACTCTACCCTCGAGATCCTCGTCATCCCCACCGATGAAGAAGGTATCATCGCCAGCGAGACCCGGCGTCTGCTATCAGCACAGCCCATCTTTTCTCACCGTACGACACAGCAGTCGCGTCCCTGATGCTTGGCGTCATAGAGCGCCGCATCGGCGGCACGTACCAGATCGGTCAGATTGGTGTGCTGCTCAGCCTTGTAGCTCACCGCCCCGACGCTGACGGTCAGCACTTTCGCCACCGAGCTGTCAGGGTGGGTCAGTTTGAGCGCACGCACCTTGCGACGGACGCGTTCGGCGAAGGCCCGCAATTGCAGCTCGGTCACTGACTCCAGCAGAACCAGGAATTCCTCACCACCATAGCGCACCACCATGCCCGGTTGCGGGCCGATGGCGGCCTGGAGCGCGCCGGCGACCTGCTGCAGGCAGTGATCCCCTTCCACATGGCCATGATGGTCGTTGTAGATCTTGAAGTGGTCGACATCCACCATCAGGATCGCCAGCCCATGCTCACGGGTCAGGCCCACCCAGCGTTGCGTCAGACTCCGCTCAAGGTGACGTCGGTTGAATACGCCCGTCAGCGCATCGCAGTTGGCCTCTCGGGTGAGACGTTGACCGGCAACCTGCTTCTCTTCCAGCAATAGCCGCTCACGCCGACGCAGCAGCCATACCTGGCGCTCATTGTGTTCCAGCTGATGGTTGGCCAATAGCGAGAGCCCCGTGGTGCTGACGAAGATCACCATCGCCAGCAGCTCCAGCCCCTCCTGATCCGCAGGTTCCAACACGATCACCCCGGCCATGATGAGCGTACAGGTCAGCGACGCCGTCAGTGCCTGGGGGAAGCGCAGCCGAAAGAGAATGTTGCCGACCATCGGAAAGAAGCCGAACAACAGCGTATCGACATGCGAAAGCTCGGTGCGCGACAGCTGCAACAGGATGGCGCTGACCAGCATGGTGTTGATCACCAGCGCGGTCATCAGCCACTCCTTGAGCCCCATGGAAGACGCACGCTGCACCAGCGGCAGCACCAGCAGGGCCACCACGCAGACACAGCCCAGCCGCAGCATGGCGGCCAGTGCCAGGTCCTCACTGCGATGGATGGTGTCACTGATCAGGAAGGTGGCATACATCACGAAGGCGAAGATGCCGGAATACAGCAAGCCGCGCGTGCGCGAGACGCGCGTCTCTTCCACATACCGGGTCTCGAGGGCGTCGGGGAACATGAGCCGCCAGCGTGACGCGCCGCGACTGTCGATCAGCCCCTCGACGACCCCGCGCTCGGCGGCCACCGACGCCGGCATCATCGCCTCGTGGCCGCCGGGGAGCCGCTTTTGACTTCTCATGACAGGCCCGCTCCGCCCATCGGCGGCCTGTGATCTGGCAACTTAGCCTTCTGTTCATCGTGCTGTGCATTCTGCCGCGCAGCCTGGCGCTCATCGTGAAGGCCATCACTCAGGTCATCACTGGCCTGGGCGCGCGACTTGCCATTGCCATGGCCGTTGCCACGTTGCACGCAGGTACGGTTGCGACCATGGCGCTTGGCACAATAGAGCCCCTTGTCGGCCTGATCGACCCAGCGGCTGAGCAGCGTCTCGACCGCCATGTCACGCGTCACCTCATCCTCCATTCCCTCGCCCTCGAGCAGGCGCGACAAGGGGATGACGCAAAGCCCCACACTCAGGGTGACGACACCGAGTTCCGACTCGCGGTGAGGCAGCTTGAGCGACTTGACGGCATAGCGCATCGCCTCGGCCAGACTGCGCGCATGCTCGAGATCCCGCACGGCCACCAGGGCGGTAAATTCCTCGCCGCCGAAGCGGACGACGCTGGCCATCGCAGCCTCTTCCCCCTCGAGAGCACCGATGATGCCAGCGCCTTTTTCCCTGTCCAGTGGTTCCTGCAAGGCCTGGGCGATCTGATACAGGCAGTTGTCACCCGCGACATGACCGTAGTGATCATTGAAGGCCTTGAAGTGATCGACATCCATCATCATCAGCGCCAGACACGGCAATGGTGGCACCGGATGGGGCCCTGACACGCCGTTCTTCGCCTGCTGAGCATCGCCATGGTGCTGCTTGAGCACCTCGATGAGGTGACGGCGATTGTAGAGCTGGGTCAGCGGATCTAGACAGGCCATTTCCTGCAGCTCGGCATTGCGTGACTCCACATCCTGCAGGCGCAGTTGATCGATGGAGGTCATCAGATAGGCATGACGGGCCGAGAACTCGATGCGGAAGCTGGCAATCAGCGAAAACAGGCAGAACGCCATGAAGACGAAGGCGATCGCGAAGTCCATATGGGCATAGGGCATCGCTACGCTCAGAGCTACGCTGATCACGATGGCCATCCCCCCTGCCGACAGCCCCAGAGCCGCGACGAAACGCAGCTGCATCAGGACGATACCGACCAGTGGCACCACGCCCAGCGCATAGAGTTCGAGGAAGCAGCGCAGGTGGTTCTCGCGAACCGCCAGCCACGCCGCCAGGCCGATCACGCCCCACAGGGTCGCGACCAGCAGCGCATCACGCTCGATGGGGCGACAGACCTCACTCTTGAGGACCAGCACGAGGATCGCGAGCGCGATACAGACACACAGGCGCAGCATCACGGCGAGATTCTCTGTCACCGGCATCGCGACCGGCGCATAGACGGTGTCATAGAGCACGAACATCAGCTGAAAGATGATCAGGCTCCAGCAGCCCATTACGGCACGACTCATGCGCCGACGATGCTCGAACTGTTCAAAGTCCCTCTCGAGTTCAGGGGCAAAGCTCAGCCTCGCAGGAGTCGTGGCACTCAGGTGTTGCTCCGATATTGCCATTCGTGAAGGCATGTCTGATTTCCCTTCAATCGCACTGCTTCATTTATCACATGCGCAGATGTTGAAAGCACGCTGACGGAAATGCTCAAGCGCCATATGTCCGTGTTGATACCTTGCTCATGAACGGCAATCCAACGAAAAAACCGGGCCTCGATGAGGCCCGGCGCTCCTGATAAAGCAGACTGCTCTGGCTGGCTCAACCGACGATGGCGTTGAGCAGCAACAGGGTAATGATGGAAATGGCCCAAGCCAACGTCGTCGGCAGGGTCAGAACCAGCATCTGATGCTTGGTGCTCTTGACGCCAAGCATGCGATTGACGACCCAGAAATAGCTGTCATTGAAGTAGCTGAAGAACATCGCGCCGATACAGGCGGCCTGGGCGGCCAGCACCATGTTGACGTCCGGCATGCCCATCAGGATAGGTGCGGAGATCGAGGCCGCGGTAATCATCGACACCGTGCCACTCCCCTGGATGAAGCGCACCAGGGTGGCGATGATGAACGGAACCAACAGCGGCTGAAGCCCCAGCGCCGCCACCTGCATAGCGATGTAATCGCCGCCGCCACTGGCACGCAGTACCGAGCCCAGCGCACCACCGGCACCGGTGACCAGCAGGATGATACCCGCCGTCTCGACACCCTTCTCCAGATGATCGAACACTTCCTGCTTGGGGGTCTTCGGCATCAGACCATAGATGGCGACCAGTACCCCGATGCCCACGGCGATCACCGGGTTGCCGACGAAGGCGATGGTGCTGGTAAACGCGTTGCTGGTATCGCCCATCACGGCACTGACCAGCGTATTGAGGAAGATCAGCGCGATGGGCAGGCCGATCGGCATGCAGGACATCAGCAGGGAAGGCAGCTCCGATTCAGGCATCATGCTGTCGGTGTCATGCTTGACGCTTCCTTCGAAACCACCCGGTTGGGCTTCCAGCATCGCCTCGATGCGCGGGCCCATCAGGCGGGCATAGATCACCAGTGCAATCAGTGCCGGTGCGGTAATCACCAGGCCCCAGCCGATCATCAGACCGATGTCGACACCGAAGATACCCGCCACGCCCAGCGGGCCCGGGGTCGGTGGCACGCTCGAGTGGGTGATGATCAAGCCAGCTGCCAGCGCGATGCCCAGACCGATCACCGAACGTCCGCTGTTGCGCGCCAGTGAACGTACCAGCGGATTGAGGATGACGTAGGCCGAATCACAGAAGATCGGGATGGAGACGATGTAGCCCGTCAGCGCCATCGCGGCCTCTTCCTTGTTCTTGCCCAGCAGATTGAGGATGGCGTAGGCCATGCGCTGCCCGGCACCGGTCACCTCCAGGATACGCCCCATCATCACGCCGAAGCCGATCACGAGACCGATGGTAGAAAGCGTCTTGCCAAAGCCGGTGGTGATGGCACTGATCACCTCATTGGGCGGCATGCCACCGATCAACCCCGCCAGCGAGGCGGCGATGATCAAGGCCAGCAAGGCATGCACGCGGGTTTTCAATACCAGATAGATCATGACGAAGATGGCGATGCCCAGGCCGATGATGACCTGTGGCCCCGCGACGGCGGCGTCTGTCATGGGGTGCGACTCCTGTAGTTTGTTATTGTGTGGCGCAAGGTATGCGGTGTCGGCGCTGCCGTCTGGCATGACGCCGATCGTTGTTATTGACGAGCTGATGTGACGAGCAGGTCTGGCAAAGGTGTCTGGCGAGCTCGTCCTGGATGAGATGGCCAGACGCTGGCTAGGCGATGGCGCTCTCGTCGCGATACGCATTGAGAATCTCGTGCAGGTCGGCATCGCCGACGAAGCCCAGCGAACGCGCCTTGCGGGTGTCAAAGCGCGCCGGCCAGCTGCCGACGATGGCGGTGATACGCGGGTCAGGCTCATGCTTGACGAGTGCCAGCGCCTGCTCGCCGGCGATATCCTTGAGCGCCGCGAGCATTGACGCGACGCTGACGGTGATGCCCGGCAGCATGAAGCAGCGAGAGAGGCCGAAGTCCGCGCTCGCCACCTCCGCGCCCTTGAGCAGGGCCGCGACCACCCGACGGGGCGACATTACGAACATCTCGAGCTCGCTCGGTACCGGGCAGATTGCGGCTTCGCCATTGAGCGGTTCGCGCAGGATGGAGGAGGCGAAGCTCGAGGCTGCCGCATTGGGACGTCCGGGGCGCACGATGATGGTGGGCAGACGCAGCACGCAGCCATCCACCAGCCCGCGACGGCTGTAGTCATTGATCAGCAGTTCCGACATCGCCTTCTGGGTGCCGTAGGAGTTCTGCGGCACCAGCGCGGTCATGTCGCTCAGCGTCTCGGGAAGATCGCCTCCGTAGGCGGCGACCGAACTGGCCATCACCAGCCGGGTGTCGCGCAATCCACGCGCCGCGCAGCCTTCCAGCAGCAGGCGAGTTGCGTCGAAGTTGACGCGCATGCCGAGCGCCAGGTCCGCCTCGGCCGCCGAGCTGACCACGGCTGCCAGGTGATAGATCACCTGCGGCTCGCCCGCCAGGCAGCGATCAAGCACCTCGGCATCGGCGATATCGCCTGCCACGATCTCGATATCCAGCGAGGTGGCCGGTTCGACTGCCAGACATGACGCCGCCTCGGGACGTGGCGCCTCGATCTGATCCAGCAGGGTCAAGCGTGACAATGGCTGCCCCTTCAGGCTGCCCGTGTCGATCAAGGCCTCGGTCAGGCGCTGACCGAGAAATCCGGCGGCGCCGGTAATCATGACGTGCATCGTGTGGACTCCTTGCTCGCCGCCTGGCATGACGGCTCATGACGTGTTGTCGTTATTGGCGTTTCTGCTGTCTTGAGTCGTGATCAGGCGGTGACGGACTGGCCGTCGTTGAGCCCGAAGGCGCGACCCCAGCCGAGGCCTGCGCGCGTCTCACCCCGCGGACGGTATTCACAGCCGATCCAGCCGTTGTAGCCAAGGCTCTCCAGCCGGTCGAACAGCGCCGGATAATGCACTTCCCCAACATCCGGCTCGTGACGGTCCGGCACGCCGGCGATCTGCACATGGCCCATATGCGCGAACTGCGCTTCCAGATTGCGGATCAGATCGCCCTCGACGATCTGGCAGTGATAGAGATCGAACTGCACCTTGAGGTTGGCGGCGCCGACCTGAGCGAGAATCTCGCGTGCCTGCGCCTGGCCGCTCAGATAGAAGCCGGGCATGTCGCGCGGGTTGATCGGTTCGATCAACAGTGTCTTGCCGACCTTCTCAAGCTCGGCGGCGGCGTAACGCAAGTTGCTGATATAGGTCTCGGTGCAACGCGCGCGCATGGCGTCATCCGCGCCCTGCGGCACCAGGCCCGCCATGGCATGCACGCGCGGACAATCAAGCGCCTGGGCATAGCGGATCGCCTCTGCCACCGAGGCCCGAAACTCCTCCTCGCGCCCCGGCAGACAGGTCAAGCCACGCTCACCGGCCTCCCAGTCGCCCGGCGGCAGATTGAACAGCACCTGCGACAGCTGGTGCTCATCGAGCCTTGCGCGCAATTCTTCCGGGGAATAGGCATAGGGGAAGAGATATTCGACCCCGCGAAAACCGCTTTCGGCCGCAGCCGCGAAGCGATCGAGAAAGTCATGCTCGGTGAACAGCATGCTGAGATTGGCGGCCAATCGGGTCATGTCAGATCCTTGGATTTCACAGACGAAGACGTCATCACTCAGGGGCGCCCGAACTTGGCTTCGAGTTCCGCCACCTGTTCCGGGGTCATCCCACGTGGGTTCTTGCCCTGCAGCAGCAGGAACAGCTTGGCGGTTTCCTCAAGCTCTTCCGTGGCATAGACCGCCGCCTCCAGCGTCTTTCCAGCCACCACCGGGCCATGATTGGCCAGCAACACGGCGCAGTGCTTGCCGGCCAGGCCACGCACGGCATCGCCCAGCGCGGGGTCGCCCGGCATGTAGTAAGGCACCAGCGGCAGCTTGCCGACCCGCATCACGTAATAGGCCGTCAGCGGAGGAATGCACTCGCAGGGATTCACGTCCGGCAGGCAGGACACCGCCACCGAGTGGGTCGAATGCAGGTGGACGATGGCACCCGATTGCGGGCGCTCGTCATACATGGCGCGATGCAGGAAGTGCTCCTTGGTCGGCGCGTCGCCATCGATCAATACGCCCTGGGCGTCGAGGCGCGAGATGCGCGCCGGGTCCAGGCGCCCCAGGCAGGCATTGGTCGGCGTCATCAACCAGCCCCCATCGTCCAGCCGCTGGCTGATGTTGCCGCTGGACCCCATGGTCAGGCCGCGGTCGAACAGTGACTTGCCGTAGGTGGCGATCTGCTCACGCAACACGTTGATATCGTGCTGTGACTGACTCATGCGTTCTCCTCGCGAGGATTCATGGCATCCAGCACGTCGAATGCCCGGGTAAAGAAGTCTTCCCCCCCGAAGTTGCCGGACTTGAGTGTCAGCGAGAGCATCGCCTCCGGCTGCGAGGGGCCGGCGGCCGGGTGCGGTGCCTGTGTCCAGGGCACGCCGGGGTCGATCTGACCGCCGATACGCAGCTCACGGATGTCGAGTGCCGAGACCACCGCGCCGGAGGTTTCTCCCCCCGCCACCAGCAGACGCCCGACGCCTTCCGCGACCAGGGTGCTGGCCAGACTGGCTAGGGCGCACTCGATGAGCTCACCGGCCTGCTTGACGCCCAGTGACGCCTGCGCCGCCTTGACGCTTTCCGGCTCGGCCGAGGCGTAGATCAGAAATGGCTTGGGGTCCGTCGCCGCCAGTTGCTCACGGGCGAAGCCCAGCGCCGCCTCGAAGTGGGCATCGCTCGCGTTGAGCTTGACAGGGTCCAGCGCGAAGGCAGCATGCTGCTGCGTGAAGTGCGCCACCTGCTTGAGCGTCATGCGAGAACAACTGCCGGACAGCACCATCGCGGCGCCCTGCGCCGGGGTCAGCACCGCCGCATCATTGATCGGCTCAAGCCAGCCCTTGCGACGGTACTGGGCAGGCAAGGCCTGCGCGAGGCCAGAGCCACCGGTGACCAGTGCGTGATCCACCAGCGACTCGGCCAGTACCTCGAGATCCTGCTCATCGAGGCTGTCACAGACCACATGACGCACGTCTTGATGGGCAAGCTCGTCCAGACGCTGACGGGCCTCCTGCGCGCCGCGGCGTAGAGTGGCGTGATCGAGCAGCCCCACGCCATGCGGCGTCTGGCGTGACAGCACGCGCACGATATCTGCATCGGTCATAGGGTTAAGGGGATGATGCTGCATGCCGCTGTCATTGAGCAGGCGGTCGCCGACGAACAGATGGCCCTGATAGACACTGCGCCCGTTGATGGGGAACGCCGGCACGAAGGCCGTCTGCGTGGCGGACAAGGCCTCCAGCAAGGCATCGGCGACCGGCCCGATGTTGCCCTCGGGCGTGGAATCGAACGTCGAGCAGTACTTGAAGAACAGCTGGCGCGCGCCCTGGGCTTTCAGCCATTCAAGCGCCGCGAGGGATTCGCTGATCGCCTGATCCACCGGGCAGCTGCGCGACTTGAGCGCGACCACCACGGCGTCGACCTCAGTCAGATCCAACCCGTTCGCCGCCCCTTCCTGCAGCGCAACCTGGGGCACCCCGATCACCTGCACGGTGCGCATGCCGGCACGTACCAGGTTGTTGGCAAGATCCGTCGCGCCGGTGAAGTCATCGGCGATTCCACCCAGTACGATCGGCATCACTGCGCTCCTTCATCATTCGCGGCCGGCAGGCTGAAACTGCCGAGACGCTGATAGACCTTGATGACGGCCGAGTCGTCCTCGCGCCCGAAACCTGCGCCACTGGCGGCGGTGAACTGTTGCAGGGCACTGCCGGCCACCGGCATGGCGAGCTTCAGCTCGCGCCCGGTGCTGTGCACGATGTTCAGGTCCTTGACGAAGATGTCGACGGCCGACAGCGGCGTGTAATCGCCCTTGAGGATGTGCGGCACGCGATTCTCGAACATCCAGGAATTGCCCGCGGAATGGGTGATGACGTCATAGAGGGTGTCGGGGTCGATCCCCATGCTCATGCCCAACGCCATGGCTTCTGCCGCCGCCGCGATGTGCACGCCGGCGAGATGCTGGTTGACCAGCTTGACGCTCGAGCCTGGCCCGGCGTAGTCACCCAGCCGATAGACATTGGCTGCCATCGCCCCCAGCACGCGTTCCGCCTTGACGTAAGCCGCTTCACTGCCGGAGGACATCACGGACAGCTCACCACTGCGTGCCTTGACGGCGCCGCCGCTGATCGGGGCGTCGAGCAGCTCCAGCTGCATGCCGTTCAGGCGGGTTTCGAGATCACGCGCGAAGCTCGGCGCCACGGTGGCGCACTGGATCACCAGGCTACCCGGCGCGAGTCGCTCGGCTAGACCGCCCTCTCCCTGCGCCCCGAACAGCACCTGCTCGACCTGATCGGCATTCACCACGACCAGCACCACCACCTGACACTCGGCCGCCAGTTCCAGCGGCGAGGCAACGGCGCGGCCTCCCGCCGCTTCGAAGGCCTGACAGGCGGCGGGCGATATATCACAGCCGATCACGTCCAGGCCTGCTTCCAGCATGGCGCGCGCACTGCCCATTCCCATCGCGCCGAGGCCGACAAGGCCGATCACCGGTGAAGTCGTTGCTGCTGTCATCTCGCATCTCCCGCGGAAGCTGTTCAAGTGCTGATCAAGGCGGCCTCATGCGGCACACCGACCAACACTTCGCTGAATGTTAGCGCTACCATGTTAGCGCTAACATCATTAATAGATTAGGCTCCAAGCCACGACAAGCGGCAAATGAGAAAACGCGACATATGTCTAATCCACCATCATCTCCCCGCCGCAACCGCAAGGGTGCCATGCAGCCGACCCTCAATGACGTGGCCCGGGAAGCCGGGGTCTCCTCGATCACCGTCTCGCGCTACTTCAATAGCCCCGACAGCGTGCGCGAAGCGACACGCGTCAAGGTCGAAGCGGCCATCGAGAAGGTCGGCTACGTGCGCAACATGATTGCCGGCAGCCTGGCCTCGGCTTCCAGTCGCGTGATTCCGGTGATCGTGCCCTCGTTGTCCAACGTGGTATTCATCGACGTGATCAAGGGCCTGCAGGACGAATTCGAGGCACACGGCTATCAGCTGCTGCTGGGCAAGACGGATTACGATCTGGCTCGGGAAACCCAGCTGATCCGTACCTTTCTGGGCTGGTCGGCCGCGGGCCTGGTGGTGACAGGGCTGCGCCATGACGATGCGACGCACCAGATACTGGAGAACTGGAATCAGCCGATCGTTGAGATCATGGAGCTGGGGGAAGGGTTGGATCTGAACGTGGGGATGGATCATGTCGCCGCTGGGCGCGCCATGACCGAGCACCTGCTGGCACGCGGATATCGCACGATCCACTTCGCCGGTGCCGAGCTCGATCGCGACTATCGCGCGGCGATGCGCTATGCCGGGCACCGTGAGGCGCTGGCGGCGGCCGGCATCGAGGACGCCCCCCTGCTCGACCTGCCCGTGCGTCAACAGATGACCAGCGGTGCTCAGGCGCTTGAGCGTATCAAAGCGACATTCCCTGACTGCGACGCCATCCACTTCGCCAACGATGACATGGCCTGTGGCGCCATTCTCGCCGCCGCGCGGCTTGGCGTGCGTATCCCGGACGACATCGCCATCGCCGGCTTCAATGGCCTGCCGATCGGGGAGCATGTCACGCCGCGCCTCACCACCATCGTCTCACCGCGGGAGCAGATCGGCCGCATGGCAGCGCGCAAGCTGCTGGCGCGCATCAATGGTGAACCCGTCGGGGAACTGAGCCACGACCTGGGGTTCACGCTGCGGGTCGGTGGCAGTACCTGAGGCCACGAAGCCCCCTCTGGCGAAGCCCGATTGGCTCACGATCGAGGCTTCTCACCGATGCATTCGCCTCCGTCAGGGCGGGTTGGCGCCCGGTCTGGGCAAAGTTGACGTAAAACGCAAAGTATTCGGCGTCTTCTGATCATCTCGCTGCCCTCAACTTCACGACACTGTGTTCAACAAAGGCGCAGAGGCAATGCGACCGGGACGTGCAGGTCGACGTCTGGTGACATGGCCGCTGCGACTTACCGCAGACAAGTGTTCTGACACGTGAGGCCCGACGATGAATCGCAAGACTATCCTGACATGCGCCATCACTGGCGCGGGTGATACCGCCAGCAAGAACCCGAATGTCCCGGTGACGCCGAAGCAGATCGCCGATGACTGCATCGCGGCCGCCAAGGCCGGTGCCAGCGTGGCCCACATTCACGTTCGTGATCCGGAGACCGGCGGCATCAGCCACTCCACCGAGCACTTCCGTGAAGTCATGGACCGTGTGCGTTCCGCCGACACCGACATCGTCATGAACATCACCGCCGGTGGTGGCGGCGACTGGATTCCGGACGTCAACGACCCGACTCGTGGTGGCCCGGGCACCGACATCCAGACCCCGGCCGAGCGTCACGCGCCGATCCAGGAACTGCTGCCGGAACTGTGCACCCTGGACTGCGGCAGCCTGAACTTCGGCGACATGGTCTACATCAATACCGCCGACTGGCTGCGCGAGCACGCTCGTCTGGTGCAGGCCGCTGGCGTCAAGCCGGAGCTCGAGTGCTTCGATCTGGGCCACGTCTGGTTCGCCCGTCAGCTGCAGCAGGAAGGCCTGCTCGACGACGACCTGCTGTTCCAGCTGTGCCTGGGCATTCCGTGGGGCGCGGAAGCCGACACCGAAACCATGCTGACCATGAAGAACAAGCTGCCGACCAACTCTAACTGGGCCGCCTTCGGCATCGGCCGCATGCAGATGCCGATGGTCGCACAGGCCGTGCTGCTGGGCGGTCACGCTCGCGTCGGTCTCGAAGACAACCTCTATCTGTCCAAGGGCGTGAAGGCGACCAATGCCCAGCTGGTCGAGAAGTCCTCCGGCATCATCGAGAACCTGGGTTCCAGCGTGATGACCCCGGCCGAGACGCGTGAATTCCTCAAGCTGCGTGATCCGTCCACCGGCAAGACCGCTGGCGATATCGCTGCACTCGAAACCGCTGGAGGTGTCGCATGAGCCAGTTGTCTGTCGTAGGAACCGGTGTCATCGGCAATGGCTGGATCTCACGCGCACTGGCCAATGGCTGGGATGTGGTCGCCTTTGACCCGGCGCCGGACGCCGAAGCCCGCACCCGCGCCTTCGTCGCGAATGCCTGGCATGCGCTTGAGAAGGATGGCCTGGCAGAAGGTGCCTCCGTCGATCGTCTGCGCTTCGCCGCGACCCTCGAGGAAGCCGTGGTCGGCGCCGATCTGATCCAGGAAAACGTGCCGGAGCGTCTGCCACTCAAGCAGGAAATCCTCAGCGCCATAGACGCGGCGGCCGAAGAACACGTCGTGATCGGCTCTTCCACCTCCGGCTTCAAGCCGACCGATCTGCAACAGGACTGCAAGAAGGCGCCGGGCCGCGTCATCGTCGCTCACCCCTTCAATCCGGTCTATCTGCTGCCGCTGGTCGAGCTGGTCGGTGGCGAGCACACCTCACCGGCACTGCTGGAAGGCGCCCGTGACGACTACCAGCAGCTGGCGATGCGTCCGCTGATCGTGCGTCGCGAGATCGAAGGTCACATCGCTGACCGCCTGATGGAAGCGCTGTGGCGTGAAGCCCTGCACCTGGTCAACGACGGCGTCGCCACCACCGAAGAGATCGACGCTGCCGTCGTCTATGGCTGTGGCCTGCGCTGGTCGCTGATGGGCACCTTCCTGACCTTCCACCTCGCAGGCGGCGAGCCGGGCATGCGTCACATGCTCGAGCAGTTCGGCCCGGCCCTGAAACTGCCGTGGACCAAACTCGAAGCGCCGGAGCTGACCGACGAGCTGATCGACAAGGTCGTGGAAGGCTGCGAATACCAGGCTGCGGGCCGCCCGGTCGCCGAGCTGGACCGTCGTCGCGATGAGTTCCTGGTCGAGCTCTTGAGCCTGACGCGCAAGTACTGGCCGGAAGCCGAAGGTCTCGAGGGGCGTATCTGATGGACCTGCTCGAGATCACGGTACCGCATGAGTGGGTCGACTATAACGGCCACATGAATGATGCCGAGTACGCGCGTGCCTTCTCGATGGCGGTCGAAGCCTTGATGGAGCACGTGGGGCTGGATGCCGAGGGGCGTCGCGAACACGACCTGACCATCTACACCCTGGAGACGCACCTGTGCTATCTGGCGGAAGCGCATGAAGGTCAGACGCTCAAGGTCAAGGTGCTGCTGCTGGACCATGACGCCAAGCGCCAGCATGTGCTGTTCATCCTGACGGATGCCGACGGCGGCGAGATCGCCACCAGCGAGCAGATGTTGATGGCGATGAGCATCAGTGGCGGTCGCCCGACGCCCTGCCCGGAATCGGTAGCGGAGCGCATTGCCGCCCTGCCCCAGCCGGCAGGCGATGATGACTGGCCCAAGGCGGCCGGTCGCCGTATCGCCATCCGCCGCAAGACGGCCTGAAACGTCTGACAATCGATGTCCGCTTCGGATAACAAGTCGCTGATTTAGCGTCGAAACCCGCACCCTGCCAGTCTTCTGGCGGGGTGTTATTGTCTTGGGACACCCGCCGAGAGCCGATTCATGACAATGACGCCTTCCCCCATCACCTGTCGCGCCTTCATCGATGCCTTCGCACGCGGCATGGATGAAATGGTAGAGATGCCGCTGGCAGATGCCCGCTGGCGCTACGAAAAACTGTGCCAGCAACTCGGTGCGCCGCTCGCCGAGGGCGTCACGACCCACGAGGATCACGTCGAGATCGCCGGCCGCGCGACGCCGCTGCGCCTGCGCCACTTCATCCCGGAGGTGGCACGCAAGGCGGACGGCCAACTGCCGGCACCGGTGGTGTTTCTGCACGGCGGGGCCTGGCAGATAGGCTCGCCGGAGAGCCATCAGGGCATCGCCTCCAGTCTGGCCGCCCAGCTGGGGCGTGAGGTGGTCAGTGTCGATTATCGCCTGCTGCCGGAAGCCAACTATCAGGACGCATTGGCAGATTGCCTGGCGACCATCGAGCACCTCTCCGCCACTGTCGAACCAGTGGCTATCGTCGGTGACAGCGCCGGCGCACGACTGGCGATGGATGTGGCGCGTCGACTCGATACCGAGATGCCCAACATCGGCCTGCAGGGTACCCGCATGCAAAGCCTCGGTACCCACGGTGCGGAAATGGAGACGGCCCACCATCAGGAGCACCCAGCCCCCAAGAAGCCCACAAGCTATGTGCTGGGGCTGATCTACCCGCCGATGGACCCGGTCTTCGTGCTGGCCAAGGAAAATGAGTTCGCGCTTGGCTCGGATGCACCACTACTCGGCCGCGATGAAGTGGTCAGCATGTGGCTAACCGTCGCCGAGGGTGATAGCTCCAACAGCTACTCCCCCTCACCGGCCCACTCCCAGCAGCCACCTGCCCGCCAGATCGAAATACTGGCCGCCGAGCATGACCCACTGACCCAACCGCTGGAAGCAGCGGTGGATGTCTGGCGCTGGCGTGGTGCCGATGTCGGTTATCGCAGCGCACGCGGCATGGTGCATGCAGCACTACATGCGCATCACGAACTACCCGAGATGGAGCACGCCTGGCGGGCCTTCTGTGAAGCCCTCGACCGGCGCTTGTGCGCCCTGGGCTAGCGCAGCCCCTCACGCACGAAAACGCCCAGCCACGATAGTCGTGACTGGGCGTTTTCGTAGCTCGTGACAGATATAGCTAAGAACAGAAAGGCTCGGTGACCACTGTTCGAGCGTCAAACCATCGGCCAAGTCTTCAAACTCGCCGGTGACATAAAGCGCAGCTCGATGGCGACCGGGCACTGACTGATTCGCTGATGCCACTCTTGCTCCAGCCGCTCCCACGTCATGTCCTGAGATGAATCGTCCGTCAGCACGACCACGACGATCAGTCTGAAATTGGCCTCCAGGGTGCGGTCCGCCAGCAGCGCTTCGTAGAGCAGACTTTGCAGCACCGTCTGCGCTCTGGCGTAGTGCTTGAGCACCTTCACTTCAATGAACGTGAAGGGGGCACTTTCTCCCTCGAGCAACGCATCGAAGCAGGCATCAGTCTCGCCGACACGCACATGCCGCGTCATCGCGCCGCTCGCACCACCGCCCGTAGGGGAGGATTCCTGCATCTGACGCAGCACCGCATCCTTCAGCTGGGTCATCTGCTGGCGATGATGATCCAGATGCTCGGCACGCGATAACGGCGCCTTCTCATCGGCGCCGTCCTGCGGGCTCAACAGCTGCGCGACATCGGCATCGTCGACGGCCTGCCCGCTATCCTCAGCGGCGGCTGACTCCTGAGCCTCGGCGTCCGCTCCGCCCTGCTGCCAATCACTCTCCCCCAGCGACTCCTGCACCTCGCGAGTCAGACGCTGCTCCTGCTCGGCTGGCGACAGCGTGCGCATGAAGGAGCGGTCCTTGTCGTAATCCCCCGGCGCATACAACTTGCCGTGATGATGGGTCACGAGTCGATAGAACACCGCCAGCACCAGCAGCGGAAACACCACGATGAAACCGATCAACGGCCAACGCTCCGCCACCGTCAGCGTCTCGGCCGCCGAATTCAGCAACAGACTCGCGAAGCCATAGATCAACGAGATGAACAACGCGATGATCCCCAGCGGGTTTCGCGCCAACTGCCTGGCATATTTCATGAACTGCATACGCGCTCCATTCCTTGGGGCTTACTGAGGGCATCTTCATGTAATGGAGGCGAGCAGCCTGATAATGCAAGAGGCCCGCCTCACCACTGCATCACGATTAACGTCAGCGTCATCACGACGATGGCGACCAGCCAGGCCTCAGCGCGTCTGGCGCGGGGAATGCCCGAAGTGGTTGCGGTAGGCACGCGAGAAGCTGGAGCTGGAGGTAAAGCCGCTCGACAGCCCGACCGAGAGAATATCGAGGTCGGTTTCCTTGAGCAGATGCCGCGCCCGCTCCAGGCGCAGCCGCAGGTACCAGGCCCGCGGCGAGGTCGACAGCTCCTGCTCGAACAGGCGCTGCAACTGGCGCAGCGAGACGCGACAGCGCTTCGCCAGCTCCTCCAGCGACAAGGGGGTATCCAGGTTCTGCTCCATCAGGGCGACCGCATCCACCAGCTGGCGCTTGTGGGTGCCCAGGCGGCGCGCCAACGTCATGCGCTGCTGGTCCGTCCGCGTGCGCATGCGGTCGTGTACCAGCTGCTCCGAGACATCCACCGCCAGCGCCGTGCCGTGCCGGCGGGCAATCACATCCAGCGCCATGTCCATCGCGGCTGCCCCACCGGCACAGGAAAAGCGCCGCGCGCCCAGCTCGAACAGCTCATCCGAGGTACTGATGGTCGGGAATCGCTCACGAAACGCCGGCAGGCTTTCCCAGTGCAGCGTGACACGCTCACCGTCCAGCAGTCCTGCCGCCGCCAGCAGGAAACAGCCGGTATCCAGGCCGCCCAGCACACAGCCTCCGCCATCGAGACGATGCAGCCAACCGGTCAAGGCGCGATTGAGGTGCGCCTCGGGCTCGAAACCGCTGCATACCGCCAGCGAAGGCAGGGAGCGAATATCGAGAATGCTGTGGTCGGCGACCAGCGTCATGCCACTGGAAGACGTGACCGGCTGGCCATCCTCACTGATGAGCAACCAGCGAAACAGCGGCTTGCCACTGATGCGATTGGCGATTCGCAGAGGCTCCACGGCCGCGAAGAACGCCATCATCGAGAAGCGTGGCAGCAAGAGAAACCCGATGGTTTCCGGTAGCGGGCCGATGTAATCGAGTCGCATCGTGCAGTGGCTCCAGAGAGTAAGAAGGTGAATCCGCCCTGCCCGTCGGCTGAGCGCAAGCAGCGTCAATGACGTCGTGAGGGCAAGCGCCTGAGGTGCAGGCTCCGCTCACGACCCTGCACCGCCGGAATGTTATCCCAAAAGCGCCCAGCAGACGGCCAGCATTGTCGCTTTCAGGCAATCAAGAGTCGCATAACGTCAAGAATATCATTGCATGTTTTCTGCCTCTCGGACAGCCACAACGCCCCAGCGCGATAGCCCTTGCCAATGAGTCTGCGTGACCGAATGGGCTCGCTGGCAAACGCGCTCTTGCGACACAGCCAATTTACCAGAAGCTGTAGCCATCAAAATCAATTCCATACATAATATATTGTAATGCTTTGAGGGAGTTAGCGTCTTCTTGCGCCTCTCGACAAGCATTCACGTCTTCATCTCGTTGCCTTATCGACAACAATTTTTCGCGACAGATGAACGGTCATTCCGCCGTGACCGCGACAGGGAACGCTGGCCCTACGACCAGCTCGAACAGGAGATATTGCGTGACCCCACCTCAGCCTGATCCCGCCTCACCTGACATTGCCAGTACCAAAAACGCCACCGCTAAAGACACCACCTCCAACAACGCCACTTCTGATGGCAGCGCCGCGGCAGTCGTCGGCTCTCAGCGCTACCATTCGCCGGACCTGAGCCTGCGCGTCGAGACCTCCGGCCCGCTCAAGGGCATGCACAAGGGCATGACCCTGACCTCCGCCGGCCTGCTGCTGCTTTTCGTTCTCGCCACCGGTCTGGCTCCCGAGCTGTCCTCCAGCCTGTTTGGCGCCGCGCGCGCCTGGATCGAATCCACTTTCGGCACCTATTACCTGGTGACCATCGTCGGCCTGATCGGCCTGTGCATTGCCCTCGTCTTCTCCCCTTGGGGCAAGCTGCGCCTGGGCGCGCCGGATAGCCGCCCTGAATTCTCGCGCTTCACCTGGATCTCGATGCTGCTCTCGGCAGGCGTCGGGATCGGCATCCTGTTCTTCGGCGTCGCCGAACCGATGTTCTACTTCGACAACTCCGGCGGCTTCGGGTATCCCAACAATCCGCACGCTGACCTCGCCGGCCATATGGCGATGGATCACGCCCGCGCCGTCGACGCTCTCAAGCTGGCCTTCTTCCACTGGGGTCTGCACGGCTGGGCGGTCTATGTCATCGTCGGCATGACGCTGGCCTACTTCGCCTATCGCCGCAATCTGCCGCTGGCACTGCGCTCCGCGCTCTATCCCCTGATCGGTGACCGCATCTACGGCCCCATCGGCCATGCCGTCGACATCATGGGAGTACTGGGCTGCGTGTTCGGTATCGCTACCTCACTGGGGCTGGGTGTCAGTCAGATCGCCGTCGGCCTCAACCGCCTGACCGGTATCGACTCGGGTATCGGCACCCAAGTCGTGCTGATCGCGATCATCAGCGTCATTTCCATCGCCTCGGCGGTCTCCGGCGTCAAGCGCGGCATCCGCATCATTTCCGAGCTGAATGTCGGCGTGTCCGTCATCGTGGTCGGCAGCTTCTTGATCGGTGGCCCGACCCTATGGCTGATCAGCATGTTCGGCGAGACGGTCGTCTCCTACGTACGTGACGTCATCCCCATGGGGCTGTGGGTCGCGAGCACGCCGGTCGAGCGCGACTGGCAGGATGCCTGGACCATCTTCTACTGGGCATGGTGGCTGGCATGGGCGCCGTTCATCGGTCTGTTCATCGCGCGTATCTCCAAGGGCCGCACCCTGCGTGAGTTCATCCTCGGCGTGCTGATTGCCCCGCCGCTGATCATCTTCATCTGGCAGACCCTGTTCGGCGGCACCGCGCTGCATCAGGAGCTGAACGCGGCCATGGGCCCGGGCACTGGCCAGTTGATGGGCATGATTCGCGACTGGAATCTGCCAGAGGCGCTGTTCGCTACCGCCGATGCGCTGGTGAGCAATGACATTCTTAGTACCGTGCTTACATCGCTGCTGATCTTCCTACTGATCAGCTGGTTCGTGACCAGCTCGGACTCCAGCACCCTGGTCATCACCACCATCCTGTCGATGGGCGATGAAGATCCGCTGCCGCGTCACCGCATCTTCTGGGGTGTCTGCATCGGCTCCGTCGCGGCGGTGCTGCTGATGGCAGGCGGGCTCAAGGCGCTGCAGACGGTCCTGATGGCTGCTGCCCTGCCGGTCAGCTTCGTGATCCTCGCCATGACGCTTGGCCTGCTGGTCGCGCTGGTCGATGAATCGCGCAGCATGATCAAGTCGCGTCGTCAGCCGAAGACCGGCCCGCAAGCCACGCCGCGAGCGGTCAGCCAGACCAACGCGGGCTAGGCCCTCTGCCAGTGGTTTCGGAATGTAAGGTTTCATAATGCAAGCGTAGAGAAGGCAACATGGCGCTCTCAGCAAAAGCGCCACGGCTCTCTCGGCAATTGCACCGAGATCACAGGCTCACTGACCCGCATTTATTAGAATGTGTGTGACCACAGCATAAGAATCGCGTGACCATAGCGTCACAATCGTGTCACCCACGCGTCATCAATGCCCGCTCAGGCCAACACCTGAGCGGGCATCGTCATTTCTGGCGTCTTTTGCATGCTCTTCACGTCGTGTTGTGGCAAGCAGGCGTCGCTTACCTCCAACGTCCACGCACCGCGCCTGACTAGTCTGGAAGGGCGCAACCCTCAGCCTGACAACCGGTTGCGTTGCTGACAGGACACTGACAGCAAAAGTGCCTAGCCAGGTACGCATGACACTCTTGGCGCTCTCGAGATTGGCCATCCCCGGCATTGGCCTGAACGAGAATCCCACCCCCACTTTAGCCACCGGCCTTGCCCGTATCGATTCCGCTCTCAAGGCCTCAAGGCACTCAGGCTGCAGCAGGAGCGACGCTCAAACAGCAATTAGAACGACAGCTCACACAACAACTACAACAATTCAGGAGTCTTCTCATGGCAGCGACAGACCATGATCCGCTCGGTGATTCCGCACCACACCCTTCGCAGAACAATGCCCTCACGGCACATATCCAGGTGGAAACCAGCGGCCCGCTCAAGGGCATGCACAAGGGCATGACCCTGACATCGGCCGGCCTGTTGCTGGCGTTCGTCGTCGGGGCCGGCCTCTCTCCCGATGGGGCGGCCGCCATCTTCGGTGCCGCGCGCAGCTGGATCGAACATACCTTCGGCACCTACTACCTGGTACTGGTGGTCGCGATGATCGCCCTGTCGCTGGTACTGGTGTGCTCGCCGTGGGGCAGCCTGCGCCTCGGTCCCAAGGACAGCGCCCCGGATTTCTCACGCTTCACCTGGATCTCGATGTTGCTCTCGGCAGGTGTCGGCATCGGCGTGCTGTTCTTCGGTGTCGCCGAGCCGATGTTCTATTTCGACAATTCCGGTGGCTTCGGCTACCCGAACAACCCGCATGCGGATCTGGCCGGCGCGACCGCCATGGATCACGCCCGCGCCGTCGAGGCGCTCAAGGTGGCCTTCTTCCACTGGGGGCTGCATGGTTGGGCGATCTACGGCATGGTCGGCATGACACTGGCCTACTTCGCCTATCGCAAGAAACTGCCGCTGGCGCTGCGTTCCGCGCTCTATCCGCTGATCGGTGATCGCATCTACGGCCCGATCGGCCATGCCGTCGACATCATGGGCGTGCTGGGCTGCGTGTTCGGCATCGCCACCTCACTGGGCCTGGGCGTCAGCCAGATCGCGGTGGGCCTCAATCGCCTTACCGGCCTGGATGCCGGCATCGGCACCCAGCTGGCGCTGATCGTCGCGATCAGTGCAATCTCGATCGCCTCGGCGGTATCCGGCATCAAGCGCGGGATTCGCTTCATCTCCGAGCTGAACATCGGCGTGTCGGTTCTCGTGGTCGGCAGCTTCCTGATCGGCGGCCCGACGCTGTGGCTGATCTCGCTGTTCGGCGAAACGCTACTGGCCTATCTCCGCGATGTGGTGCCGATGGGGCTGTGGGTCGCCGAGACCGCGGGAGAAAACAGCTGGCAGGTCGGCTGGACCATCTTCTACTGGGCCTGGTGGCTGGCGTGGGCCCCGTTCATCGGGCTGTTCATCGCCCGCATCTCCAAGGGCCGCACCCTGCGGGAATTCATTCTGGGCGTGCTGATCGCCCCGCCGCTGATCATCTTCATCTGGCAGGCACTGTTCGGTGGCACCGGCCTGTATCAGGAGCTGACGGCTAGCATGGGGGTCGGCAGCGGCGAGCTGATGACGCTGGTGCGCAACTGGAATCTGCCCGAAGCGCTGTTCGCCACCGCCGATGCCCTGGCGGGCAATAGCGTGCTGAGCGTCATCCTGTCGTCTCTGCTGATCTTCCTGTTGATCAGCTGGTTCGTGACCAGCTCGGATTCCAGCACCCTGGTGGTCACGACCATCCTGTCGCTGGGCGATGAAGAACCGCTGGCGCGCCACCGCATCTTCTGGGGCATCTGCATCGGACTGGTGGCCGGTACGTTGCTGATGGCGGGCGGGCTCAAGGCGCTGCAGACCATCCTGATGGCTGCCGCCCTGCCGATGAGCTTCGTGATCGTGGCGATGACGCTAGGCCTTCTGGTAGCGCTGTGCCAGGAATCCGGCATCGCCCTCATGAAACTCGGCAAGCCGAAGCCGGGCAGAGGCCAGGCCTGAGCTCGAGGCTGAGAGTAAGCCTGAACTTGTGTCAGTCCCCACATGAAGCCTCACTGGCATGACATGTTCTGCCAGACCGGTCCTGCCAACCCCCACTCGCCGAGCCATCCCGTCACAGGGGCGGCTCGGCGAGTCGCGTTGGGCAACACATCAAGCTCATGCCTGCCGATATCGCGCTGGAGTGGGCCGTCATGTCGCAACAAGCCAATTAGTTGTCGTGCATATCCAAAACTGCTTACCCAGTACGGATAGTCTTATGAGGTCCTTGCCATTCACAGGAGCTCAGCATCGGCCTCTTCAACGCGTCACCTCATCCCCGTATCACGTTGCCTGCCACGACAATAACAACATCAGGACTCGCACAATGACCCACCACTCGCCCTCTGCACCGCCTGCTTCTGAACAGTCCGTCTCTAGACAGTCCAATCATGAACAACAGAACGCGCACTCCGCTGACGACATCTGCGGGCTAGGAAACTCGACCTGTGGCAAGGAGCAATACCTGACCTCGATCGCGACCGTCTGCGTGATCGCGCTACTGATCGGTGCCGCCGCCCTGTTTCCCGAAGGATTTCTGGCCAGTCTCGACCTGATCAAGGGCTCGGTGATCGGCAACTTCGGCTTCCTGTTCACCTGGCCGGCCTTTGCCGTCTCGCTGCTGCTGGTTGCGGTCTGCTTTACCCCGCTGGGCAAGCTGCGCTTCGGCGAAGGCGACCCTGAATTCCATACCCTGAGCTGGATGGGCATGCTGTTCGCCACCGGCATGGGCATCGGCCTACTCACCTGGGGCGTGCTGGAACCCAAATATCACACCGATGCCGGCCTGAGCACCGACATGGCGCTGCTCAACGCCTTCAATCACTGGGGCTTGCTCGCCTGGGCCGGTTATCTGGCCATCGGCGCGCTCTTCGCCCACGCCATGTACAACATGAAGATGGCCAAGCCTGCCGAAGAACTGCTGGGCAACGGCCTGTGGAGCAAGCTGAACCTGATCAGCCTCGTCGTCTCCACCGTCATCGGCCTGTCACTGTCCTTCACCTACGCGACCACCCCGATCCAGCAGGGGCTGGTCAAGCTGGTCGGCATCGAATTCAGCCCGACCCTGATCATTTGCGTGCTGGCCGTGTGCGCCATCATCTCCTCCGCCTCGGGCCTCAAGCGCGGCATCAAGTGGCTGAGCAACTACAACACCCTGTTCGCGATCATCCTGATGCTCGGCGTGCTGGTGCTGACCGTGCCCGGCGATATCCTCTCCACCTTCGTGCGCCTGGTGCCGGAATACCTGCTCAAGTACCCCGCGATGGCCACCGATATCGGCCTGGGCGATCCGGAGCGCAAGACATGGCTGGCAGACTGGCTGTATGCCTTCGAGGCGGCCTGGTATGGCTGGTTCATCTTCACCGGCGTCTTCATCGCCCGCATTTCCAAGGGCCGCACCCTGCGTGGCATGGTGCTGGGCGTGATGCTGGTGCCGACCCTGTTCTCATGCCTGTGGTTCGTGGTCTTCGGGCTCGGCAGTCTGAGCCTGGGCGTCGATGACGTGTTCAAGCTGATCGACACCATCGACAGCAGCGGCCTGCTGTCCCTGATCCTCACGCTCAACATCCTGCTGTTCTTCATCACCAGCGCCGACTCCGCGGGCCTGGTGTGCGAGATGCTGACCGTCAAACGCTCACGCGCCTTCTGGATCGTCTCCATGGCGGCCCTGGCTGTCGTGGTCAGCTGGCTGGGCGGCGATGTCTACAAGACCCTGCTGAGCCTGATCTCGGTCGCCGCCATCCCGGTCGCCTTCGGTATCTTCGCGCTGGTAATCGCCTTCGTGATCCGCGTACGCCGTGATCGCGCCACCCGTGCCGCCCCGGCACCGGCGCCACTCACCCAGCGCTGAACGCCATGGTGTGAGATGCGTCGCAGCGCGTACTGATGCGATGCATGACAACGCAATCTGTCCAACGCAATCTATCCAAAACACCGGCCCTGCCCTCAAATGAGGTGTAGGGCCGTGTCACGTCTGATGAACACCTTTTTTCGCTACCTACCAGGAACGACACGTCTTGCGCCTTCGCCGCATTGACAGTCCATCAGCACACACTGATAGGCTGAAATGACTGGCAGAACGCTGGATTTTCAGCGCTTCATGCTGGCAAGACATCAAACATCCACAAGCCGTGCTGGCGTTTGTATTGCTGACAAGGCCATGCAGACATCGCCATTGCGCTCAGGCATGTACCGAGTGCCATCCGATGCAAGGTGAAGCAAGTGCCTTGCCATGCGGAAGATCGTCTTGCCCAGCGCCTGCCTAAAGTCGTCACCCAACAATCACAATGACGTAGACAGGTAATGACATGTCCCCGACTTCCCAGCAGGATCATGGGCAGCAGAACGCTGCTCACCCGCCCAATGACGCTTCACACGCAGCGCCTGACTCCCCTTCGCTGACATTCCGCTTCGGTGCCTGGGGCGCCGCCATCCCGTTGATCTTCTTTGTCGTCTGGGCAATCACGACCAGCGTGATGGGGCTGTCCTCTGAAATCGGCCTGGTCATGGGGGCACTGTTCGGGCTGACCCTCGGCCTGTTCTTCTGCACCAGTCGCTGGGAGGACTATGCCAACGGCCTGTTCGATGGGCTGACGCAGCCCATCGGGGTGGTCGCCATCGTCGCCTGGTTCTATGCCGGGATGTTCGCTCAGGTTCTGCAAGTCGGGGGACTGGTCGAAGGGCTTGTCTGGCTGGGCGGCATCTCGGACATGACCGGCGGCTGGTTCGTCGGGCTCACCTTCCTGCTCGCAGCCGTGTTCTCGACCGCTGTCGGGACTGGTTACGGCACCACGGTCGCCTTCTGCACGCTGATGTATCCGGCCGGCATCGCGGTGGGCGGTGACCCCACCCTGCTGTTTGCCGCGATACTGTCCGGTGCCATCTTCGGCGATAACCTGGCCCCGGTGTCAGACACCACCATCGTCTCCGCCACGACCCAGGGCGCGGATGTCCCCGGCGTGGTGAAAAGCCGCTTCAAGTACTCGATTGCGGCAGCCTTGCCGGCGCTGGCGCTGTTCGTGATCTTCGGCGGCAGCGAGCAAAGCGGCATCACCGACCCCGCGGCGGTTCAATCGATGCAGGAGGCCGCCGATCCAGCGGGGCTGATCATGCTGGCGCCCTTTGCACTGGTGCTGATACTGGCACTGCGTGGACAGCACCTGCTGACCTCTCTGACCTGGGGCATCCTGCTCGCCATTCCTGTCATGCTGATCGCCGGCACCGGCAGCCTGTCACAGATCATCGCCTTCGATGCCGAGGCCGATGGCGTCATGACTGGTGCATTGGTTCGCGGCGTCGAAGGTTACGTCAACATGGGCATCCTGATCCTGCTGATCGTCGGTGCCGCCCACCTGATGACCCTCGGCGGCACCATGGAGCATGTCACGCGCCTGCTGATGCGCTGGATCAAGCAATCGATGCGCCGCGCCGAAGTGGCCATCTGGGGCATCGTGGCGCTGCTCAACAGCGCCATCACCATCAATACCGCCGCCGAGATCGCGGCCGCGCCCTTCGTGCGTGCGCTGGGCACCCGCTACCGCATCCATCGCTATCGCCGCGCCAACATGCTGGACGCCGTGACCTCTGCGCTGGGCTACATCTTCCCTTGGGGGGCACCAGTACTGCTGGGCTGGTCGACGATCCAGTCCATGCAGGGCACCTATGATTGGCTGCCCTCCGTCTCGCCGACCGCCGTCTTCCCGTTCGTCTTCCAGGGCTGGTTCCTCGTGGTCATCATGCTGCTGGCCGCCGTCACCAGCTGGGGGCTGACCTTTGAAGACGAGGATGGCAACGAACTCAAGGAGCGTCCGGCCAGCTGAGCGCACTATCCGCACCACGCCGCTGACAGACCCCGACTACGCTGAAAGCCTGTGCCATCACGTTTCCCGCAGGCGCTCAGCGACCATCGGAAGCGAACAGGACCACGACAGACAGGAGCGACGCATGCCAGCAAGTTTCCACGACCATCTCAGCCGTCAGATCAATGAGCTGCATGAAGAAGGCCTCTACAAGCAGGAGCGCGAGATCACCTCGCCCCAGCGTGCCAGCCTGCGGGTCGCGGGCGGTGATGAACACGAGGGGCAAGGGTCGGAGGTGATCAACTTCTGCGCCAACAACTATCTGGGCCTGGCCGATAGCCCCGAGCTGATCGCGGCCGCGCAACAGGCGCTGGAGCGTGACGGCTTCGGCATGGCCTCGGTGCGCTTCATCTGCGGCACTCACCATCAGCATCGCGTGCTGGAAAAACGCCTCGCGGCCTTTCTCGGCATGGACGATGCCATCCTCTATTCCTCGTGTTTCGACGCCAATGGCGGCCTGTTCGAGACACTCTTCGGACCTGAAGACGCCATCATTTCCGATGCGCTCAATCATGCCTCCATCATTGATGGCGTACGCCTGTGCAAGGCCAGCCGCTATCGCTATGCCAACAATGACATGCGCGAACTCGAGGCCCGCCTCCAACAAGCGGACGCCGCCGGTGCACGCTTCAAGCTGATCGCCACCGACGGTGTCTTCTCGATGGATGGCGTGATCGCCAACCTCAAGGGCATCTGCGAGCTCGCCAGACGCTACGACGCGCTGGTGATGGTGGATGACTCCCACGCCACCGGCTTCGTGGGGGCCAACGGGCGTGGCAGCCACGAATACCATGACGTGATGGATCAGGTCGACATCATCACCACCACCTTCGGCAAGGCACTGGGCGGGGCCTCGGGTGGGGTGACAGCCGCGCGCGGGCCCATCGTCGAGTGGCTGCGTCAGCGCTCGCGCCCTTATCTGTTCTCCAACTCGCTGGCACCGCCCATTGTGGCGGCGACTCTCAAGGCGCTGGACAAGGTCGAGGACAGCGCCGAGGCGCGCCATCAACTGTGGGAGAACGTCGAACGCTTCCGTCGTGGCATGCAGGAGCCCGGCTTCACCCTCGCGGGTGCCGGTCACGCCATCATTCCGGTGATGATCGGCGATGCACGCCTGGCGGGCGACTTCGCCAATCGTCTGCTGGAGGCCGGCATCTACGTGATCGGGTTTTCCTATCCGGTGGTGCCCAAGGGGCAGGCGCGCATTCGCACCCAGATCTCGGCGGCGCATACTCCGGAGCAGATCGAGACGGCCATTGCCGCCTTCACGCGTATCGGCCGCGAGATGGGCGTGATCGACTCCACGACGGGAGGTGATATATGAAGGCGCTGGCCAAGCTCAAGGCCGAACCCGGGATCTGGATGACCGAGACGGCCGTGCCGGAAATCGGCCACAACGATGTGCTGATCAAGATCCGCAAGACCGCGATCTGCGGCACGGACATGCACATCTATCAATGGGATGAGTGGTCGCAGGCGACCGTGCCGGTGCCGATGGTCACCGGTCATGAGTATGCGGGGGAGATCGTCGCACTGGGCAGCGAGGTGCGTGGCTACGAGATCGGCGACCGTGTCTCAGGCGAAGGGCACATCACCTGCGGCCATTGCCGCAACTGCCGCGCGGGGCGTCGCCATCTGTGTCGCAATACCGAGGGCGTGGGCGTCAACCGCCCCGGCGCCTTCGCCGAATATCTTGCCCTGCCCGCCTACAACCTCTTCAAGCTGCCGGATGAGATCAGCGATGACCTGGCGGCCATCTTCGACCCCTTCGGCAATGCCGTGCATACGGCGCTGGCGTTCGATGTGGTCGGCGAGGACGTGTTGATCACCGGTGCCGGGCCCATCGGCATCATGGCGGCGGCGGTCATCCGCCATATCGGGGCTCGCCACGTGGTGATCACCGACGTGAATGACTATCGGCTGGCACTCGCCGAGCAGATGGGCGCGACCCGTACCGTCAATGTCAGCCGCGAATCCCTGAAAGAGGTGATGGCGGAGCTCGACATGCATGAAGGTTTCGATGTGGTGCTGGAAATGTCCGGCGTGCCCTCCGCCGTCGAGCAGATGCTCGATGTCATCAATCATGGCGGCAAGATCGCCATGCTGGGCATTCCGCCCGGCGAGATGGCCATCGACTGGACCAAGGTCATCTTCAAGGGGCTGACCATCAAGGGCATCTATGGCCGCGAGATGTTCGAGACCTGGTACAAGATGGCCAGCCTGATCCAGTCAGGGCTGGATCTCTCGCCAATCATCACCCATCGCCTGGGCGTCGCAGACTTCCAGCAGGGTTTCGAGATCATGGGCTCCGGTCAGTCGGGCAAGGTGGTGCTCGACTGGGGCTGAGGGCGTCTGCTCGGTTCAGTCTCCACGCAAGTCAGTCACCGCCTCGCGCGGCAACAGCCCGAAGGCCTCACCCATGCCGGGGACGGCAAGGCGCTCGAGGAACCATTTGAGCGCCTTGCCCTGACGACCACTGCGCCAGGCGAGCGAGAGATCGATCGGCGCGCGCTGCGTCTCAAGCTGCATCAGTGCCAGACTGCCCTCCTCCAGATGACGATGGATTCGATGCCGCGGCAGATAGCCGACTCCCAGCCCCTTGCGCTGGACCTCGATCTTCTGCGCCGTGGTCTTGACGATGATCTGGCTGCGGCCATCCAGCAAGCCGGAAGAATGGCCGGGCAGGCTGCGCGAACTGTCCGCCACGATCACGGTGGGATACTCCTGCAGCGCCTCGATATCAATCGGCTGCGCCAGCCGGGTCAGCGGATGATCTGCCGCCACGGCGAAGACCGGCTCTATTGCGCCGAACCGCCGGCACGCAAGCCCCGACACCGGTGGCTCGCCAGGCGCGCCGATCACCAGATCACAGCGATTATCGTGCAGCGCATCCCAGGCACCCGCCATCACCTCCTCGCTCAACACCACCCGCGTGCGCGGCTGGATGGCCTGGAATTCCTCCAACAGCGGATAGAGCGCCTCCGGATCAAGAATGGTATCGACGCAGATACGCAGCTCGACCTCCCAGCCCGCTCCCGCCTGACGCGCCAGCGCCGTCATCTCCTCGGTGGCCAGCAGAATGCGCCGCCCATGCGCCAGCACCAGGTGGCCCGCATCGGTCAGCTCGGCCTTGCGACGCGAGCGGTCGAACAGCGGCACACCCAGCTCTTCCTCCAGCTTCTGGACCGAATAGGAAATCGCCGAGGGTACGCGATGCAGTGTCTCGGCGGCCGCGGCGAAACTGCCCCGCCGCTCGATGGCATCCAGCACGCGCAGGGCGTCGAGTGTGATGGGTGAGACCATAATTCAAAAATTCTGATCATTGAGACCAGAATCCTCCATTATTTTTTTGATAAGCCTCATTCTATAGTAGCTCCATCATTCAAACACACTGATCTGAAAAACCTCATATCCCCTGATCACTGGAGCCACACATGTTCACGTCTGCCCTCTCTCGCCTGATGACCACCGATTCCAGCCTCGCAAGCCTGGTGCTGCGTGTCCCGACCGGCATCATCTTCATGGCCCACGGTTCACAGAAACTGTTCGGCGCCTTCGGCGGCTACGGCCTGGAAGGCACCGGTCAGTGGATGGCCTCCATCGGTATCGAACCCGGCTACCTGATGGCGCTGCTATCCGGTAGCGGCGAGTTCTTCGGCGGACTGGCGATCCTGATCGGCCTGCTGACACGTCCGGCGGCTGCCGTGCTGGCCTTCACCATGCTGGTCGCCATCCTGACCGTGCATATCGGCAATGGGCTGTTCGCGAGCAACAACGGCTATGAATACGCGCTGGCACTGCTGACGATCGCGGCGAGCCTAGCGATCACCGGCGGCGGCAAGCTGTCACTCGACCGCCTGCTGAGCCCGGTCAGGCACGATTCATAAGCCTGCTGAAGGCTGGCTATTCATCACTCAATTCGCGCCCGCACAGTCTCAGGAGGTTGCCATGCTCACGTTACGTCCCGGCAATGAACGCGGCCATGCCAGGTTCGCCTGGCTGGAGAGCCGCCACAGTTTCTCTTTCGCCAGCTACTACGACCCGGCTCACATGGGCGTCTCCGTGCTGCGCGTGATCAACGATGACCGCGTGGCGCCGGGCGCGGGCTTCGATCCGCACTCGCACAGTGACATGGAAATCATCAGCTATGTGCTGTCAGGCAGCATCGAGCACCGCGACAGCATGGGCTCACGACACACCCTGGGGGTGGGCGAAGTCCAGCTGATGAGTGCCGGGACGGGCATCGAGCACAGTGAGTACAACGCCTCGTCCCGCGAGCCCCTGCGCTTTCTGCAGATCTGGATCACGCCACAGGCCAAGGGGCTGCCGCCGCGCTATCAACAGCAGCCCTTTGCCGCCCGCGACGGTCTCACCCTGTTGATCGCACCACCGGCGCAAGCCGCGCCAGGGGTGCTGGCCATCAATCAGGATGCCCGGATGTATCGCATTGGCCTGCAAGGGGATGACGAGCAGCACACAGCACTGGAACAGCCTCTGGACACCGAGCGCCGCTACTATCTGCACGTAATCGAAGGGACCACGCGCGTGAGCACGGACGATGCGCAAAGTGTCTCGCTGGGCGCAGGCGACGCCGTGACGCTGGATCAGGTATCACGGCTCGCGCTGAGCGATGCCCACCGGCTGCATGCCCTGCTGTTCGACCTGCCCGCCTGAACCGTTGATGCTGATCTGTGCCTGATCACCAAAAATGACGCCGCCTCCTTGCCCAATCGATAAGGGTGAGGAGGCGGCGTCTTTCTGTCTGCCATTGCCAGCACGCAGCGATTGCCGAAGTGACTCACGGAGCGAACCATGGAACGACGCAACCCGTACAAAGTCACATGGTAGAGTAAGGCCTAAAGCGCAGAGTATGAAGCCGGCAGCCATTGCCGACACCTTCAGATGACGGAGACAGCGCCATGACGAATGAGACCATCATCGCCGCCGAGCCGCCTGAGACACTCAGGCTGCCAGCACCGGATCAGGTAGCGCAGACGGGCGATGGCAGCCGTCCACACCAGGAGGCCCTCGACGCCCATACCGAGGACTACTCGGAGGCCGGCTTCTGGCGCAAGGTGAGCGGCGCCGCCAGAAAAGCCGGCAAGCGCGTGCTCAACCCTGCATTTCGCATGTATTTCGCCGCCCAGGACCCCGACACGCCTCTCTGGGCGCGCACCACCATTTATGGAGCGCTGGGCTATTTCATCTCACCCATCGATGGTCTGCCCGACTTCACGCCGCTGCTTGGCTACACCGATGACCTGACGCTGATGGCAGGCGCCGTCGCCATCGTCGCCGCACATATCAAGCCGGAACACTCCGCGCGCGCGGAGACGACGCTCAAGCGCTGGTTCGATTGAGCTGGCGCCTCTTGCGAGCCTTCACATATATAAATGCAACAATATTCAACAAAAGTTAACAATGGTTGAAAGGCGTTGTCTGGCCCGTGTTTAGCCTTGTGACATGCGCATGTTACGGTGAGCGACAACTTCGCCACGCCCGAGAATTCGTCATATGCCCGTCACTCGAATGCCCATGCCATTGATGAAACTCGCTAGCGCGGGCATTGCCCTCATGGTGATGGCCGGCTGTGTGTCGCGCGCGCAGATCGATGTCCCGAAGGTCACGCCGGTGGAGGCGCAGGCCTACCAGCACAAGGTGTTCTATTCCGACGTCTATTACAGCCAGCCACAGGCCAACCTGTTTTCCGGCGCCGCCCAACAGGCCATGCAACCACTGGGCAACATCAAGCTGTCGCGCGCCTGTTCGCCGGCGATGACCCACTTCAATCAATTGCTGCGTGAGCAATTGCCCGCGTCTTCGCGCATCACCCATGATGCACGTGCCAGCGACTACCGCCTGCAGGTGGAAATCCAGGCCCATGAGAATCGTGGCCCTGTCTATCTTGATTACCTGATCGCCCAGAACCTGACCAAGAATCTGCTGACCTTCGGTGTCGCCAATGAAGATTTCGATATCATTGCCGATTTCGATGTCCAGTATCGTCTCTACGACAAGAACGAGCAGTTGCTATTCAGCAAGGATTACGCCGTTCAGGACTCCGTGCCGCACCAGGCAGGCAACTTCGACTTCGGAGATCGCATCTTCCTGCCGGCCCAGAACATGATGAAGAAGTACCTGCTATTGACGATGAATGACTTCTTCGTCAACGCCAGCCGCCCGAGCCCTGAACTTGCCGCCGTGCTCAGCGATAGCTGACAGCGAGCCAGATCCAGTACGCACTGGCAACACTCGACGTCATATACGTCACAACACGACAACGCCTCGCCAGTCATGCTGACGAGGCGTTGTCGTGTTTCAGGCCCCTTCATCCCTTCGCTATTGCCCTCGAGACTCACGCATCGTGTACCTCGCTGCATTCATCACGATCGCGAGCAGAAGGAAGGCGCTGGTTCAGGGTTCACGAGACGTCATTAACTTGTCTGTTCCGTCTGCTTCACCTGCGCGTCTCTTGAGGTGTCCTTGCGCAAGCCTAGCGGCATGCGCAGCAACACATCCGGGCGATTCTGCGCCAGGCTCAGCACCGTGATCGCGAGCAGAATCAGCGCCATGCCACCTATCTGCATGGCATCCAGCCCCTGTCCCAGAATCAACAGGCCGTAGAGAGTGGCAGTGATCGGCTCGATCATGGCGACGATGGAGGCGACCGACGGCAAGCTATGGCGCAGCCCGGCAATATAGCAATAGAAGGACAGGCCACCGCCCACCAGCCCGAACAGGATGAAGACCCACCACTCATCGGCGAAGGGCACCGCAATCGCCTGCCCCATGTCCGTGAATGGCACCATGATCAAGGTGCTCAAGCCCAGCGCGATGGCCAGGATGCCCGGCACACTGCCGTGCCGCGAAGCGGACTTGAAGGCAAAGATGAACACGGCATAAGACACGCCCGCCAACAAGCCAAAGGCGATGCCCAGGGGGGTGACAGAGGCAGAGCCGGATTGCAGCACGCCTGTCAACAATACAATGCCGATCATCACCACCACGATCGACCCCAACTTGACCGGCGTCGGTTTCTCGACCCGCGCCAGGAAAGAGGCGATATAGACAAAGATGGGCGCGCTGTACATCAGCGTGGCAGCCACCGCGACGCTGCTCTCATTGACGCTCTTGAAATAGAACATGAAATTGCCGGCGACACCCAGCCCCGCCAACAATGACCACCCCAACAGACCACGCGTGGAGTCGGCCGGGCGCTTGTGATAGCCCAGCAGAAACATCCAGCCCAGCATGCAGATGAACCCCACCATGGCGCGCCAGAACGAAATGACTTCGGCCTGCCAACCCCACGACATCAATTGACTTCCCAGCCCACCGGTAATCCCCCACTGGAGGGCTGCAAGAATGACCAAAAACGTGCCCCATTGTGCCATGCGCTCTCCATAGACGTGATTGATTGAGGAAAGACAGCGTAACAAGACACGCCCACACCCTGTAAATATACACAGCCGGCTTATTTGTACTTTCTTTTATTTAAAGGTATCCAATTGTTATACTCAATCATTTAACGAAAGTTAAACTTGAATACCTGTCGCCAATACATGACAGACATGACGGCTACTAGTGACTTGTCACTGAATCGTGCGCGACTTCTTGAATAATCAGTGGATATACCCTTGACTGAATAGGGCTTATTTGGCCCAGCATCTCGAGACAATGACGACCACCCCGAAGAGAGAAGTCACGCAAGCCAGCAAGGCGTGAGCCGCCCTTATGGCGCGCAAGACAACCCCACCCGACCAGCTTCTTGTTCGCCATTCCTCCTTCTATTGGGGCACTTGGGGCACGTGAAGTGCGTAACATGCAGATGTCATTGGCCGGACGCCCTTCCTGTCATGCTCAGGAAGCAGACGCCTCTCATCCGGTAAATGGCCGCCTTTTAGTCTAATAAACTGGCCTGTTGTGCGTGATGAGTGGGCTGCGATACTTCACAGAGTCATTGACTATCAATGAGTTGGCGAAAATAAACTTCACGATCATCACTGGTAATACCAGATGTCCTCAAGTAGCAGAAACAAATGGACTCTCTTACCTTGAGCTAGCGTCAGGTGCGACATAACCACGCACCCACCAACAACAAAGACTTATAAAACGACGTTCGCCACGCAACATAGGGAGAGTGCTGCACATGAATCAGTCGCTATTGGCACTATTGGCCTTTGTGCCATTGCTGCTCGCCGGGGTACTGCTGATCGGCTTTCGCATGGCCGCCCGCCTCGCCATGCCCATCGTCTTCGTGGTCACTGCACTGATCGCCCTGCTGGCCTGGGACATGACCTTCACTCGTGTCCTGGCCTCGTCATTCCAAGGGCTGATACTGACGGTCGCGATCCTGTGGATCATCTTCGGCGCCCTGCTGCTGCTCAATACTCTCAAGCATTCCGGCGGCATTGCCGCGATACGCAACGGCTTCTCCGGCATCAGCCCGGACCGCCGCGTACAGGCCATCATCGTCGCCTGGCTGTTCGGCTGCTTCATCGAAGGTGCCTCCGGCTTCGGCACCCCTGCCGCCGTCGCCGCCCCCTTGATGGTGGCGCTGGGCTTCCCGGCACTGGCCGCGATCGTGGTGGGCATGATGGTGCAATCGACGCCGGTCTCCTTCGGTGCGGTCGGCACGCCGATCGTGGTCGGGGTCTCCGGTGGCCTCGACAAGGCCGGTGTCAGCGAGACACTGGTCGCGAATGGCTCGAGCTGGGATGCCTACTTCCAGCTGGTGACCTCTGAAGTCGCCATCACCCACGGCATCATCGGGATCTGCATGCCATTGATCATGGTTGCGGTGATGGTGCGCTTCTTCGGCGCCAATCGCTCCTGGCGTGAAGGGCTGGAGGTCGCCCCCTTCGCGCTGTTCGCCGGTGTCTGCTTCGTGGTGCCTTACGTACTGGCGGGCATGCTGCTGGGGCCGGAATTCCCGTCGATGATCGGCGCCATGGTGGGGCTCGCCATCGTGGTACCCGCGGCGCGCAAGGGCTTCCTGCTACCCAGCAGAACCTGGGACTTCCCGAACGCTGACAGCTGGCCCGCGGAGTGGATCGGCAAGCTGGACATGACACTTGAGCCCGTCGAGGGCCGCAAGCCGCTCTCGGTCGGCATGGGGTGGTTGCCGTATGTGCTGCTCGCGGTGTTGCTGGTGATGTCGCGCGTCATCGCGCCGATCAAGGAGGCGCTGACCTCATGGAGCTTCGGCTGGAGCGGCATTCTCGGGGAGGCTGACATCTCTGGCAGTCTGCAGCCCTTGTACCTGCCCGGCGGTATCCTGGTGGTCGTGGTACTGCTGACCATCGTGCTGCACCGCATGCGCATGCGCGATGTCAGTGCTGCCGTCAGCGAATCCAGCCGCACCATCCTCGGCGCAGGCTTCGTGCTGCTGTTCACGATTCCGATGGTGCGCATCCTGATCAATTCCGGCGTCAACGAGGCGGATCTGGTGTCGATGCCGGTGGCGATGGCGCAGTTCATCGCCGATGGCGTGGGCGATATCTATCCGCTGTTCGCGCCGAGTGTCGGTGCCCTCGGGGCCTTCATCGCCGGCTCCAACACCGTCTCCAACCTGATGCTAGCCGATTTCCAGTTCAACGTCGCCCAGGCCCTGGGTATCTCCAGCGCCATGATGGTCGCCCTCCAGGCAGTCGGCGCGGCTGCCGGCAACATGATCGCCATCCACAACGTGGTAGCCGCCTCGGCTACCGTTGGCCTTCTGGGTCGCGAAGGCGTCACGCTACGCAAGACGATCCTGCCGACGCTCTACTACGTGATCTTCGCTGGCATCATCGGCATGATCGCCTTCCACGGCCTGGGGGTGGTCGATGGTTTGATGCGCTGACAAAGCGCCACGTATCACTGTGACATGCGACAGCAGGCCCGCATTGTATGCGGGTCTGCTGTCGCATGGAGATCATCAACAGAATATTGAATGTGTTTACTCCAGGGACCTGTTTATCAACAAGGCACGGCGTAATAAATTGCTCCATATCACCGAAACGGCAGCCTTCATGCCGCAAGTTTCTGGAGCAGACACCCCATGACCCACTCTGTATTGCACCCCACCCGATTACAGCAGACCCGGTTGCAGCAAGCCCGCGAGCTCGAACTGCCTTCCCGCGAAGCCATGCTGCGGCGCGCCCCCTCCGTCCAGCAATTCTGGGACAGCCATCGTCAGCTGCTGAGTGACGCCTGGCGTGAATGGGAAGCCGTCGAGCAAGACGACCTCGCCATCCTCGATAGTGGGTTGATCGACGAGGCGCTGCGCACTGCCGTCAAACAGGCGTGGGAGAATCCCGAGCGCGAGACGGACGTCAGGGCGCTGATGACAGAAGTCGCTACTGACGTCTATCAGTTCCAGCTCTTCGATGTCGAGCGCATTGCTGATCTGCGCAACATGCTGGAACAGGCATGGGACGCCGGCATTCCGCTGCGCCCGCCCTACGGCATCGTGCTCAATCGACGCGGCGCCATGCTCGACCGTCGCTCAGAGGGCTATCTGGCGATACCGACTTTCCAGGCGTTCTATCAGCAACTGCTGGACACTTACATGCGCCCGATCTCGCGGTTGCTGTTCCCGGAAATCATTGGCTACGACAGCCAGTCCTTCGGCTTCTCGATCCATTATCAGCCCACCACGGACGCCTCGATTCGGCCGCATACCGACGCCTCGTCCGTGACCCTCAACATCAACATGAACCTGCCCGACGAGACCTTCGAGGGCTCTGAACTGGACGTTCTGGACGCCGCGAGCGGAGACGCAGTGCGCTTCTCGTTCACGCCCGGCTCGGCCATGCTGCATCGCGGTAATGTGCCGCATGCCGCGCAGCCGATCACCAGCGGCCAGCGCTCCAACCTGGTGCTGTGGCTGTATGGTGAGCGAGGCCAGATACCGCCACAGGGCGTACAACGCCGGGCGATACCTGCCAGAAACCGCTGGGTCGCCTCGAGCGCCGAACAGGATGATTTCGCACCGTTCTGATGGCAAATACAGTGAGAAAAACGACAAAGGGGGCCTGGTTCAGGCCCCCTTTGTCGTTGTCATGCGCTCGATAACGCCGCTCAATCATCCGCTCATGACCACCTGATCATGGCCTCGCCTGCCATGACGGGAAAGCCGAGCAGGTCACGAAGGGTCGCGGCATCCGGCGAGAGAGTCAGCCAGCTCACGGCGGCGATATTGAGCAGTACCGCACACCAGAACACGAACTGGTAGCTTGTCTTGCGCGTCTTGTGGCGCAGGCTTTGCTGGGCGATCAGCGCGCCCGGCCAGCCACAGACAAGCTCCATCAGGTGCAGGGTGCTCTCGGCTACACGCCACTCACCCTGTGCGGCCGCTTGCTTGTCGACTCGATAGGCCAGATACGCCACCAGACTCATGCCCAGATACGCTGCAGGCAACATCCATGGCAGACACTCCTGCCACCAGCCTACCCCGAGCATGACCGCGACGACCAACGCCATCAGCCACGCAAACATCACACCAGCGGACGTACTCGAAGCTTCGGCCCCATGGGTGCGAAAGCGTGTGGCACGCGGACGATTGTCTCCATCCATGCCCAGCTGATAGTGCACCTGTGCATTGGCCCTTGGCCGCCCACGCCCCTGGTAGGCGCTGATGTGGACAAAGACATCCTTGCCACCCGACGCCGGGGTGATGAAGCCAAAGCCCTTGTCATCGTTCCAGCGCGTCAATCGTCCTTGAAGGTTCATCGTCTCATCTCTTCCCGGTCCGGCCCTTAGCCGATGAAGGTGCCCGTGGGGTTGCCGCCGCCCTTGCCACTGGAGCCACCATCGCCGTTGTCATCGTCATCTTTTTCATCTCTTTCAACTCTGTCACCCCTGCCATCCTTGCGCTCCCGCTCGTCACGCTGATCGCCCCAAGCGTCCTGATCCCGCGAGTCAGCGCCGCCTTGTCCATGGTCGCGGATATCGGGAGCAGAAGCCTTTTGCGAATTGGCGTACACGGCCAGCGCATCATCGGGATTGCGCCCCGAGACATGGGCCTGCTCTTGATAGCCCTGGGTTTCCAGCAGGCTCGCGTACCACTGGTTGCCCTTGAAGCTGATGGTCAGGTTCAAGCCCAGGAACAGGACGTTGGAAATCAGCTGCCCTTCCATGGTCGCGGGAATGAAGAGCGAGCTGAGTACGATGAAGCCGAACAGGCTGCCCGCCAGCAACCACATGCGCTTGTAGAGTGCCCAGAACATGCCGAAGAAGAACGCCGGCCAGGACCAGCCGATCTTGACGGCACGCGTGCCGTGCTGGGGATGGGTCAGAATACGAAATGAAGCCATCGAAGAGATCCTTGTCTATGACGCAGAGCCAGCCGTGAGCCGCCAGGGGCGCGGAACAAATGATATGCATCGTCCACTATACCGCTGCCCACTTGTCAGGACCATGAACCTCGCTGGCGCTATCTCACTGATTCTCCTCAAGCTTGTCAGCCGCGCGAGTGATCGAGCCATTCGCGCCTGACGACACAGCTCACAGCGTCTGGATGACCAGAGGCGCCTCTCCCGCCGGATAGGCACAGCACATCAACACCTGTCCCTTAGCCACGGCGGCCTGTGGCGGCTCGGGATACTGCACCTGCCCCTCGACGATTCGCAGTGCACAGCTACCACAGCGCCCGGAACGACAACTGGACATGGCATTCACGCCTGACTGCTCGGCCAGCTCCAGCAGGTTGCCCTGTTCGGGCGTCCACTGTCGTGTAATGTCCTCATCGCTGGAGGACGGCTGGCCAGGTGCCATGCGCGGCGTGAAGGTGACTTGGGCATGTTCCGGCAAGCTCGCCTGAAAGTCTGCCGATAGCGTAACCGCGGTTGCCTCCCCCTCCTCCAGTGAGCCAAGGCCGAAGAATTCGTGATGCAGTCGCTCACGCGGCAAGCCCAGTGCCATCAGGGCGGCGTATTGGGCGCGCATGAAGCCCTCGGAGCCACACAGATATACATGGCTCAAGGTAAGGCCCGGCAGATTGCCCGCCAGACTCACCAGCTCCAGCCTGCCCACTGACTGATGCCGCCCGGCCACGAGATCCGCCTTACTTGGGCGTGACAGGGCGATATGTACCTGCAACCACGCATGCACGCGCGACCAGCGCTCCAGCGTGTCGAGAAACGCCAGCTCACGCCCATTGCGCGCGGCGTGCACAAAGATCACCTCGCTGAGCGGGGTATTCCCCGCGTCTGCCTGCTGAACCAAGGCCTCCAACATGGCGATCATCGGCGTGATGCCGACCCCCGATGACAGCAGCACGATGGGCGTGGGGGAGTCCTGCAACATGAAATCCCCGGCCGGTGGCGTCGCTTCCAGCACATCGCCCACCGCGAATTCATCATGTAGCAGTCGTGAGGCGAGCCCCTTGGGGTCGCGGCGTACCGAGATGCGGTAGGCATTCTGTCCCGCCCGCCAAGCCTGCGAGAGACTGTAGCTACGCATCACCGCAATATCGCCTGACGACAGAGGTTGCTGTGGCTTGGAGGCCAGACGCAGGGTCAGAAACTGGCCGGCTTGATAGGCCGCGATTTTCGCCGATTCGCGAACCTGCCCCGCTTGCGGCCATGGCGTCAGATAAAAGGAGGTGATCGTGTCGCTTTCGCGCACTTTGTCGATGACGCGCAGACGTCGCAGCGTCGATGGCTCATCGTGCATTGCCGGCCAGTCACCGGTGAGCGCAAGCGATGGCGAGCGTTCAATCAGTTGCCCCTGGGCGGGCAAGGCATGCTCGACATGCAGTACCTGCTCCGGCACCACATCCACGATGCGCTCGGCGCCCTCGACCAGTGCTGCCCGCTGGGGGTTCCAGTCGACCCGAGCATGCCCCTTGAGCAACAACACCTCGCCCGTGATGAAGTCAGGAATCAACAGGCTGACCCGCGAATCCAGCTCGATATTGCCCAGGGTGTTGAAGAAGCGATTGCCGGCAAAATCGGGAAACGACAGGCTGCCATCGGCATTCATGTACAGGAAGCCTGGCCTGCCGCCACGATGCGAGACATCCACGCCGTTGGGCGCAGCGTCATCCAGCTCACCTGCGCGGGTCGCGATGAAGAAGGTGTCTGCCTGGGCCAGCAAGGCACGCGACACCTCATCGCTCAGTGCCACCTCACGGCTGGCGAGCAATTTGGTCTGCTCGCCAGCCCAGTCGATCTCACGTTGCTGGATGTATTGCGGACAGTTGCCGAAGCTCTGATCGACCCCTATCCGCAGCCCATCGGGCGCGATGTCTGCCACCGCGTCAGGGAAAAGCAAGGTGCCATTCAGACGATTGCGCCGCCGAGTGGCGAGGTCCAGTCCCAGCACGCCGACCTTGGTACCGGGAGTGAACTCCAGTCCCAGCAATTCCTCCAGCGCGGGTCGTGCATGCACCTGCAGCTCACCGGTCGTGGCATTGCAGAGCTGCCCGGGCGGCGCAAAGCTCACCACCGCCCACGGCCAACCGTCGCTGTCAGGCACGCCCATGAACAGCACCGGCAAGCTCGCGAAGAACGCGACATGCTGTTCAGGCAGCCGGTCGCGCACATAGGGAGCGACCTGCTCGAGATAATGCTCTGGCACGCCTGCGCGAGCCTGGACACGTCGCTCACCTGCATGAAACACCTGCCGCTGCTCTTTCATGGGCAAACCCTCAGGATGACAGGGAGGCTCAGGCCAGTACCGGGCTCGTCGCCATGCCCACGAACCCCGGCTCGGCTTCGATACGCGCGAGCCAACCACGAATGGCGGGATAAGAACTCAGGCTGACACCACCTTCCGGGGCATGGGCGATGTAGCTGTAACCCGCGATGTCGGCCAAGGTGAGGCGCTCCCTCACCAGGTAGTGACGCTGCTCCAGATGGGACTCCATGACGGCGAACAGGGCATGTGCGCGAGCGATGGCCTGCTCGTGCTCAAAGGGAGCACCGAACACGGTCACCAGGCGTGCCGTACAGGGGCCAGCGGCTATCTCACCGGCCGCCACCGAGAGCCAGCGTTGCACTTCGGCCGCCGCCAGTGCATCGCCAGGCATGAAACGCTGCTCGGCATCATAGCGGTGGGTCAAGTAGACGAGGATGGCGTTGGAGTCACTCAGGAAGAGGCCATTGTCCTCGATGGCCGGCACCTGTCCGAACGGACTGATCTTGAGGAAATCGGGCGCCTTGTGCGCGCCGTTGGCCATGTCGAGATCCACCGTCTCATAGGGAATGTCCAGCAGCGCCAGCATCAGCTCGACGCGGTGACAGTGGCCGGACTTAGGATTGCGGAACAGACGGATGGGAGCTGACGTAGCAGCAAAGCGTGGGTTCATGATTCACCTGACAATGTAAGGAAAGAGCCGAGAGCGGCAAGCGCAGTGCGCTGCAGGAAACGTGACTGGCGATGACGAATCAGAAGCCGAAATCGCTCAACCCCGGGTGGTCATCGGGACGACACCCGAGCGGCCAATGGAACTGCCGCTCGCTTTCAGCAATAGGATGTTCATTGATGCTTGCGTGGCGGTGGGTCATCAGGCCTTGTGCATCGAACTGCCAGTTTTCATTGCCGTAGGCGCGGAACCACTGGCCGCTGTCGTTGCGGTACTCGTAGGCATAACGCACGGCAATGCGGTCGTCTGCCGTCGCCCACAGTTCCTTGATCAGGCGGTACTCGAGCTCGCTTGCCCACTTGCGGGTCAGGAAGGCCACGACCTCATCACGCCCGGTCACGAATTCGGCCCGATTGCGCCAACGGGTATCCGGGGAATACGCCAGCGCAACCTGCTGGGGATTGCGACTGTTCCAGCCGTCTTCAGCGAGACGCACCTTCTGAGCAGCACTGTCCGGGGTGAACGGTGGCAAGGGATGACGTGGAAGATTGGCAGACATGGCAACGACTCCAGCGATTGGGGGGATCAGACACAGATTGGATAGGCGCCTCTCCAAGGTACTCTGCCCGCCATGCCACTAGAATCCTCACCAAACACAATTCATTATTCCAAACAATGACAATAATCGCTGTGAACAGGAGCCAGCAATGGACCGATTGCAGACACTGGAGGTCTTCGTGGCCGTGGCGGATACCGAAAGCTTCGCGGCAGGCAGCCGCGCGCTGGGCATGAGCGCTCCCTCGGTGACACGCGGCATCAATGCCCTGGAAGCCCGCCTGGGCGCACGCCTGTTCACGCGCACCACGCGCCGCGTGCGCCTGACCGAGATCGGTGAGCGATATCTGGAGGATGCACGGCGCATCCTGGCGGAACTTCAGGCAGCGGAGGATGGTGTCAGCGGCGCCGTGACACGTCCTACCGGCGTATTGCGCATCACCTGCCCCACCGAGTTCGGCCGCATACACGTGATGCCGCTACTGATGGAGTATCTGGAGCACTATCCCGAGATGCGCGCCGAAGTGGTGATGGTGGACCGCGTGGTCAACATGATCGAGGAAGGCTTCGATATCGCCGTGCGCATCGGCTCACTGCCCTCTTCGGGGCTCTCGGCACTTCGTGTGGGTAGTGTGCGACGAGTCGTATGCGGCTCACCGGCCTATTTCGCCCGCGAAGGCATTCCCACCTCATTGGATGCGCTGACCACACAGCGCGTCATCGCTTCAAGCACACTGAACAACGGAAGGGAGTGGCGTTTCGGACAGGAGATGGAGCAACAGGCAAGGGTAAGCGCACAGCTAACGATGAGCAGCATTGCCGCCTGCATCGAAGCAGCGCGTACTGGTTGGGGGATTACCCGTGTGCTGTCCTATCAGGTCGGCGATGACCTCGCAGCGGGACGTCTGCAGGCCGTACTGGAAGAGCTCGAGCCACCACCGTTGCCGATTCATTTGCTGCATAGCGAGGGGCGCGGCGCAGTGGCCAAGGTACGTACCTTTCTGGATTTCGCCGCCGAGCGCCTGCGCGCCAATCCCGTACTGAATCCCTCACCGTCAGCGCGATTGACCGACTGAGTCTGCCTATGGCGGGTTGAAGGCCGTCATGTCCTGTTGCAGCAGGCCCAACAGGCGGTTGGCGCCCCCGCTCAATTGCCGTCCCAGTCGGCTGATCAACTGCACATGGGGCGTGACGAACTGGGCTTCCTGCAACGGAATGCGGCACAGCCGTCCAGCATCGACCTCCTCGGTGACCACGAATTCCGGCAGCAATGTCACTCCGCCATGCAAGGCGAACTGCTTGAGCATGGCAATGGCATTGCAGGTCAAGGTCGGGCTCAGCATCACGCCCGCCTGATGCTCCGCCAATGTCACCAGTTGGCGAATGCCGAAAGACACCTCCGGCAGTGCCAGAGAGTGACTGGATAGCTCTCCAAGCGCCAAGGGCTCACGCGTTTCACCCGAGCCCGCCGCACACTGCTGCGCCAGCGGATGCGCTGGATTGACCACGGCGCACACCGGTTGCGGTCGCGAAACATGCGTGCGGATCTTGGGGTCACCCGCTGGGTGAAACACCAGCCCAAGATGCGCTTCATCCTCGACGACCTGACGGATCACCTCATTGGTTCCGCACAGATTCACCTTGAGCTCGATGCCCGGATAGCGCGCGGAAAAGCGGCTCAATGGCCCTGCCAGACCCTCGATGAATCCCTCGCCGATTGCCAACACCAGCGAGCCACTCTGCAGCCCTTTCAATGACTGCAATGACTCGAGTAGCACTTCCTGCTGTGCCAGGCGCTGTCGATAGTATTCAAGCACCCGCTCCCCGGCCTCCGTCGGCTTCACCCCACGCCTGTGCCGCTCCAGCAGCGGCATGCCCAGCTCATGTTCCAGCTGGGTGATCTGTCGACTGACCGCGGAGGGCGCCATATTCAGATAATCGGCCGCCGCACGCACGCTACCGAGTCTTGCCGCCTCAAAGAGATGCCCGATCCGCCGCTCCTGCACCTGACTCATGACGCCTCCAGCATTGCTTTTAAAGCAACATTAAAGTGAATTCTGGATTATTGCTGGAACGCAGAAGCCCTGTCCATACTCGAGTCACTGGGTGCTACTCCCCCTTTCACCACGACAGGAACCACACAATGACAACAACCGTCGGTGTCATCGGACTGGGCAACATGGGCGGCGGCATGGCCGCAACGCTTGCTCGCCATGACTTCCCCGTCTTCGGGTTCGATCTCTCACAGGCTGCGCGTGACAAGGCCGCTGCGGCAGGCGTCATACCGGTCAGCTCACTGGCAGAGCTGCTGGACAGGATCGACGTCGTGATCCTGTCACTGCCCAAGGCAGAGCATGTAGAACAGCTGTGTCTGGGCAAGGCAGCGGGACAGGCAAATGGGCTGGACGCCTCAAGTCTGATGGCCCTGGCCAGGCCGGGATTGATCGTGATCGACACCACCACCTCGACTCCCGAGACCAGCCGAAAGGTGGCGGCGGCGCTGGCGACTCGTGGTATCGACTTCATCGATGCCCCAGTGTCCGGCGGCCCCAAGGGCGCGGCGAGTGGCAGCATGTCGATGGTGATTGGCGCCGAGGAGGAAGTGCTGGCCCGCGCCATGCCGGTACTGGAAGCCATGAGCGGCAGCCGCGTACACGTTGGCAGCTGTGGGGCGGGCAACGTCGCCAAGATCGCCAACAACATGCTCGCGGCCTGTCATCTGATCAGCACGGCGGAGGCCGTCTCCATGGCCGCCAAGGCAGGCGTATCGCCGGAGAAATTGCTGGAAGGCCTTAACGCGGGTTCGGGTCGCAGTGGTGCAAGTCAGGTCATGTTCCCCAGCTGGGTGATCAACAAGGCCTTTGATTCCGGCTTCACCATGGGCCTGATGCGCAAGGATGTCGGGCTGGCCAGTGATCTGACGGCAGAACTGGGGTTGGCGCTTCCGCTCTCCAGTACCGTCGCGCAGCTCTGGGATGAGAGCCGCGCGACGCTGGATGACAGCGAAGACTTCTGCGCCATCGTGCAACGCACTGACCCGACCCTCTTTGGCCACGGAGAATAAGCCATGCTGACCCACGACATGACCCCGGCATTCTCAACGACTCAACGTATCGCCGAGTTGATGCAGAATTTTCAGAACAGCAGCCAATCTCATGACGACAGTTTTATCGTCAGCAGCCTGATCGGTGGTGAGTTCATCACCGGCACGCGTGAGCCCATCGAGGTGCGCAACGCTCACGATGACAGCCTGATGCTGTCCTTCCCGGATGCCGATGCGTCTCAGGTCGCGCTTGCCAATGCCGCCACGCGCCAGGCACAACCGCAGTGGGCTGCCATGACCGCCCAGGCGCGTGGGCGCGTCATCTACCAGATAGGCAGCCTGATTCGTGAGCAGGCCGAGACACTGGCCGAGCTCGAGGCGCTGAGCGCCAACAAGCCGATTCGTGATGCTCGCGTCGAGGTGGCCAAGGTCGCCGAGATGTTCGAGTACTACGCGGGCTGGGCAGACAAGCTGCACGGAGAGGTAATTCCGGTACCGACCTCACACCTCAACTACGTGACCTATGAGCCGCTGGGTACCGTGCTGCAGATCACGCCGTGGAATGCGCCGATCTTCACCGCCGGCTGGCAGATAGCCCCGGCCATCACTGCCGGAAATGCGGTGATCCTCAAGCCATCGGAACTGACAGCGCTGTCTTCACTGGCCCTTGGCGTCTTGATCGAGCGCGCCGGCGTGCCGCGCGGGCTGGTCAATGTCATCGCGGGCCATGGCCATAGCATCGGTCAGGCCTTCATCGCCGAGGGTGACATTCGCAAGGTGGTGTTCGTCGGCTCCCCCGCGACTGGCCGCCATATCGCCACCGCCGCGGCACAGCGCTGCATTCCCAGCGTGCTGGAGCTGGGTGGCAAGTCGGCCAATATCGTCTTCGAGGATGCCGATCTCGAGGTCGCCCTGCGTGGCGCTCAGGCGGCCATCTTCTCCGGCGCTGGTCAGAGCTGCGTGTCGGGTTCGCGCCTGCTGGTACAGGCCTCGATCTTCGACAAGTTCACCACTGCGCTGGCTGAGGCCGCCACGCAATTTACGCTCGGTGACCCGCAGGACCCGGCTACCCAGATCGGCCCGATCAACAACGCAAAACAATACCAGCATGTGAAATCGATGCTTGCCGGGGCCATCGAGGATGGCGCGCGTCTAGCCGACACCTCGACGGACCCCGTCCCGGACACCGGCGGCTATCATGTCGCGCCGACGGTCCTGCTGGGCGACAACGCCATGACCTGCGCGCAGGAGGAGATCTTCGGTCCGGTCGTGGTCGCCATACCGTTCGAGGATGAAGCCGACGCCATCCGCATCGCCAATGACAGTCGCTTCGGGCTGGCCGGCGCCGTCTGGACACGTGATGTCGGTCGCGCGCACCGCGTGGCGCGTCAGGTACGTGCGGGTACCTTCTGGGTTAATGGCTACAAGACCATCCATGTGAGCTCGCCCTTCGGGGGCTACGGCGAGAGTGGCTATGGCCGCTCCTCCGGGCTGGATGCACTGCGCGAATACAGCGAAGTGAAGAGCATCTGGGTCGAGACGGCAGCCGAACCGGCCGCCAGCTTCGGCTATGGGGCGAGCCTGGAGTAGCGAGATGTGATCGTGTTGCCTGTCAGCAGGGCAGCACTCAAGACAAGCAGTGGTTAACGAGATGCATGGCCTTGAAATGCCATGCATCTTTACTCTCTCCCCGCATGACACCGCAAGGCGCCGTGGATTTCCCACCACGGCGCCTTGCGGCGTTTGACGGCATGCGCCAGCATCGACTTCCGACTTCTGTTTTACGAATTCTGAGTTCCAGCGTCGCGGCCAGTGGCAAGCAGTGCTCCCGTGACAAGCAGTACTCCCGAGACAAGGCATCCGTCCATCGCCCCCGACGACACAAGGATACGTGAATGCATGTCAAGACCGACTTCCCCCATCGCGTCCGCGAGATCGAGCACACGCTGATTCCGCTCTCTGATGGCACCCAACTGGCTGCGCGTATCTGGCTGCCGGAAGGGGCGGAACAGGCGCCGGTACCGGCCATCCTCGAATACCTGCCCTACCGCAAGAGTGACGGCACCGCACCGCGCGATGCGCTCACCCACCCGTACTTCGCTGGCCACGGCTATGCCTCAGTGCGCGTCGACATGCGCGGCAACGGCGAGTCTGATGGACTGATGGACTGATGGAAGATGAATATCTGCCGCTGGAGCAGTCCGATGCGCTGGAGGTGATCGACTGGATCGCCAATCAGCCGTGGTGTACCGGCAAGCTCGGCATGATGGGTATCTCCTGGGGCGGCTTCAATTCGCTGCAACTGGCGGCACACAAGCCGGAACCGCTCAAGGCCATCATCACCCTCTGCTCCACCGATGATCGCTACACCGATGACATCCACTACAAGGGCGGATGCCTTCTCAACGAGAATCTGGCCTGGGCCGCCACCATGCTCAGCTTCTCCGCGGCCCCACCGGCCCCGCGTCTGGTGGGTGATGAGTGGCGCGCCATTTGGCAGGAGCGCCTCGACGAGATGCCGCTGCTGGCCGAGACCTGGCTGTCGCATCAGCACCGCGACGAGTACTGGAAACAGGGTTCCATCAACACCGATTACGCCGATATCGAAGCGGCGGTCTATACCATCGGTGGCTGGGGCGATGCCTACAAGAACACCGTCGGGCGGATGATGGAAAACCTGAGCTGCCCGCGCAAGGCGCTGATCGGCCCCTGGATTCACAAGTATCCGCACTTCGCGGTACCCAATCCGGCCATCGGCTTCCTGCAGGAAGCGCTGCGCTGGTGGGACCACTGGCTGAAGGGTGAGGAAAACGGCGTGATGGACGAGCCGTCCGCCACCTTCTACCTGCAGGACTCCCTGCCGCCGAAGACGATGTATGCCGAGCGTCCGGGACGTTGGGTACAGACGGATGGCTGGCCCGCCAGCGATGTCGAGATGTACCAGATGTCTCTGAGCGAGTCAGGCCTGAGCGACAATGCACGCCAGGGCCAGCAGGCGCTGGCCAGGCCAGTCGTGGTGGATTCCCCGCTCACTGCTGGCCGTCATCAGGGCGAGTATTGCGCCATCTGGTTCGGGCCTGACCTGCCGGCTGACCAGCGTCTCGATGATGCGCTGGCCGTGTGCTTTGACAGTGAACCGCTCGAAGCGCCGCTGGATATCCTCGGCAAACCCAAGGTCACGTTGACATTGGCCAGTGACCAGAGCTGCGGCCAGCTGGCAGTGCGCCTGAGTGACGTGCAGCCGGATGGTCAGGTCGCACGCATCACCTACGGCGTGCTCAACCTCAACCTGCGCGATCACGACAATCCGCAGACACTGGTGCCGGGCGAACCCATAGAGGTGGAGCTTGAGCTGGACATGGCGGGCTATCAGATTCCGGCCGGCCACCGTCTACGCGTGGCGCTCGCGACCGCCAACTTCCCGATGGTATGGCCGGCGGCAAAGCGTGCGGCACTGACCCTGCAGCCGGGCCTGCAGTCACTCGCCCTGCCGGTGTTCACCGGCGAGGCCGCGGCCAATCCCTTCCAGCCACCGGAGTCCGCGCAACCGGCCAACATCAGCGAGCAGCGTGTTGCCAAGCCCAGCCGGAGCGTGGTCGAGGACGTGGCGAGCGGAGAGATCATCACCATCGTCGAGGACGACATGGGGGCGATGACCTTCGAGGACACCGGCATGCGGGTCGAGCATCGCTGCACCGAGCGCTATACCGCGCATCCGGAAGAAGCGGATCGCACGCGTGCCGAGATCGTCTGGCATTACCGCGCCGGACGCGATCAGCACGGGCGTGACAGTGACCTGGGCGAGACCACCCCGGGCCAGTTCGACATCCGTGTCGAAAGCCACTATCGCATGCGCTGCGACGCCGAGAACTTCTACCTCGAAGCTGAGCAGATCGCCTGGGAAGACGACAGAGAAGTCCATCGTCGTGACTGGCAGCGCACGGTGCCGAGAACCGCGGTGTAAGCGGACTGCGCCATGAGTTGAACGCACCACGAGCCTCACGGGTCGTCATGTTATCCTTGGCCGAGCCATTCCACGCACTGCTCAAAGGACTCGCATGCCGGCCCGTGATGCACTCCCTCCGCTGCAATGTCTGCGCGCCTTTGAAGCCGCTGCCCGTCACGGCAGCTTCACGCAGGCCGGACGCGAACTCAACCTGACCCAGAGTGCCATCAGCCGCCAAATCAAGCGTCTGGAGGATGACCTCGGCCGTCCGCTGTTCGAGCGTGATCCTGATGGCCTGCGCACCACCCCTGCCGGGGAAGACTATTATCGCGTGATTCGACGCGTGCTACGCGATCTCGCCGATGAAACCACTCGCCAGCGCCGCCGTGGCAATGAGCGTCAGCTCACCCTCGCCACCAGCCCGACTGTCGCCTCCACCTGGCTTGCCCGCAGGCTGACCGACTTTCGCGACGCCCACCCCGACATCGGACTGCGCATCCTGACGGTGGAAGACCCCTACCGCCTGGATCTCGCCGAATTCGATTTGGGCATCTACTACCACCTCAGCAACGAGATCGACCCGCCCGGCCTGAGTGCAGAGGCCATCTTCCATGAGGAAGATGTCATTGCCGTCTGCAGCCCTGCCTATCTCGAACGCTACGGCCCCATTCACGACGCCGAGAACATGCTCGCCAACCACACCCTGCTGGTGGTCGAGGACTTCTTCAAGGACTGGCTGACCTGGCAGCACTGGTATCAATCGCTAGGCCTCGAGTGGCAACCGCCAGTCCACAGCCTGCGCGCCAACAGCTATCAGCTGCTGGTCCATGCCGCCTTCGCCGGTCAAGGAGTCATCCTGTGCTGGTCACGCCTGCTCGGGGATGACATCGCACAGGGGCGCCTCATCAAGGCACTGCCTCATGCCCTGCCCAGTAGCGGCACCTTCTCGCTGCTCACTCCCCAGCATCGCCACATGAATCAGGCGGCGCAACGCTTTACCCGCTGGGTGTTGAAGACCGGGCCTACGCCTCAAGTGTCTCGCCATACAGATGATGGGAACGTTGCTGCCAGGCCGCCAACTCTTCCGCCAGATACGGCATGAAACGCTGCCCCTGACGCGAAATGGTGTGAAAGCGCGAGGTGACCAGCGCGACATCCAGGGTGATGGTCGGTGTGAAGGGCACGATGCGCAGATGGCAATCGCGGCGTGCCAGCATCGCCTCCGCCGTCACCGGGTCGATCAGAGCAATCCCCAGCCCTTCATTGACGAGCATCGCGACCGAGGGAAACAGATGGGTCTCGATGCTCGCCTGCAAGGTCATGCCGACCTGCTGGAAGGCACCCGCGAGTTTCAGAGTGCTCTGGTGATGCTGGTCCAGCGTGATGATGGTCTCCCCGGCCAAGTCCGCCGGGCTCAGTGATGCCTTCTCGACGAGAGGATTGCCTTCGGGGACCGCAAGTGCCATGCACAGCCGATACTCCTCGAGCACCAGCTCCTCGATGGCGGCGTCCGACTCGATCACGCCGAGATCGAACTGGCCCTCGGCGACCCACTCGGCGATCTTGCGCGAGCTGAACGTCTGTAACGACAGGCGGCTGTCGGGAAAATCGACCAGATAGCGCGCCATCACTCGGGGCATCACCGTGGGAGACAGCCCCGGCATCGAGGCCACGGTGAGCTTGCCGGCATGGCCGTCACGCAGCCCATCGGTCAGCTCATCAAGGTGGCCCACCGACGCCAGCACCTTGTCGACCCCCTCGGCCAGATGGACGGCTTCCGGCGTCAACTGTGTGCCGTAGTGGTTGCGGCGAAAGAGCAGAAAGCCGACTTCGCTTTCCAGATTGGTGATCGCCGTGCTCACCGCGGGCTGGGTGATGGCCAGGCGACGCGCTGCCTGGGAGAGACTGCCCGTACGTACCACTTCCTGAAAGATCTGCAATTGACGCAGGTTGTGTCTGAGTTTCATGACGGCTGGGCTCTCATCTCGTGGCAGGGCTCTCGTGGCAGGGCTCTTGTGGCAGGGCTCTTGTGGCAGGGCTCGCTTGGCAGGGCTCTCGCGGCGGAGCACTCATGTCCCGATTCTCGAGACTAGCCTTTCTCGGGCAGACTCTAAATTGTTCTTATGACTTAATAGATAGCCTTTAGTTGTACTTATACCCCCTGCGGGAGGAAGCTGACCAGACCCTCATAACCAACAACAAAGGGCCACAGACAATGCATATGATCGACCTCATGGGGCTATTGCTGTATTTCGCGATACTGCTCTACATCGGCTACCGCAGTGCCAAGAAGACCTCCAGCAGTGCCGACTTCGCCGTCGCCGGCAACAAGATCATCTGGCCGGTGCTGTTCGCCACGCTCGCCGCTTCCTTCCTCGGCGGAGGTGCCTCGATGGGCCGCGCCGGCAAGGCCTTCGATGAGGGCTACGCCTTCATGTTCGCGGCCTCCGCCTTTCCCATCGCCACCATCATCGCAGGCCTCTACATCGCACCGCGCCTCAAGCGCTATGCGGGCGCCCAGACGGTCGGTGACATCATGGCGCATCACTATGGTCGCAGCGCTCGCCTGCTGACCGGCATCTTCTCGGTGATCTTCTGCGTCGGCATCCTCGGCGCTCAGGCGCTGGCCATCGGCACCGTCTTCAATGCCATCCTGGGCATCGAGATCAGCACCGGCATCCTGATCGGCATGGCAGTGGTACTGGTGTACTCCACGGCCGGCGGCATGTGGGCCGTAATCCAGACCGACGTGGTGCAGTTCGTGATGCTCGCGGTCTTCCTGCCCATCACAATGATCGTCGGGCTCGACAAAATCGGCGGCCCCGATGCCCTGATCGCCGCGCTGCCCACCGAGCACTTCAGCATCATGGGCGATTACACGCCGCTGATGTTCATCAGCATCTTCATCGCCTTCCTGCTCGGCGAGACCCTCGTCCCGCCCTACACCCAGCGCGCCCTGTCGGCACCGGATTCGCGTCATGCCAAGATCGGCTACTCGCTGGCCGGCGGCTTCGGTCTGCTGTTCTATGCCGTCAGCTCCACCATCGGCCTGATTGCGCTGGTGCTCTATCCGCAGATCTCCCCCGATCAGGCCATGCCGGAACTGATTCGTGACGCCCTGCCGCTGGGCCTGACCGGTCTGGTGCTCGCCTCACTGCTGGCCGTGGTGATGTCGACGGCGGATTCCTACCTGAACTCGGCAGCGGTCATCTTCGTGACCGATATCTACAAGCCCTTCATCAATCCCGCCATGTCCGGCAAGCAGCAGCTGTGGATCGAGCGCGGCGTCAATCTGGCCATCGGACTGGGCGCCATCGTCTTCGCGCTTTACGCCACCTCGATCATCGATGCGCTGCTGCTGAGCTACGCGCTGTGGGCGCCGACAATCCTGCTGCCGTTCATTTTCGCCGTGCTGTTCAAGGTTCGCTGCAAGCGTGCCGGCATCGCCGCGATGCTCGCCGGGGCACTGGCTACCAGCGTCTGGAAATGGAGCAGCCTGGAACTTGAGGCATTGAGCGGCATCACGCCGCTGATCGCCGGCGTCATCGCCAATATCGTGGTCTTCACCCTCGTCTATCAGTTCTTGAACGCGGCGCCGGACCACAACGGCAAGAACGCCCCATCCCAGCCCACCCACTCCTGAGGACCTGACCATGTTCGGACTGACCCTGTATGTGATCTGCCTGCTGAGCATCCTCACCGCCGTGGGCATCGCCATCGCCTCCTGGAAGTTCTACCGCGACAACTGAGCCATCGGCAGGGCCTGCGCCGCTCGACCATGAGTATTCCCAGGCTCTGTCATGGCCCTCACACGGCCCTACCACCGTCTTCATCACGCCGATCATGTCGGGCAATCCGCCCGGCATGACCGGCAAAGAGAGTACGCGCGATGACCCCGCAATCCTCCGCCGCCGAAGCGGCGAGTCACGCCAGCATTGCCGTCATTGGCGCCGGCATCATCGGCTTGGCGACCTGCCGCGCCCTGCAGGCACGTGGCTGTCACGTTCGACTGTATGACCCGAACCCCATCGGCGAAGGCACCTCCTTCGGCAACGCCGGCCTCATCGCCAACTACGCCACCTCACCGATGGCCAGCGGCGATACCCTGCGTCAGCTGCCGGGCTACCTGCTGAGCAGGCAGCCCTCCCTTGCCATCGCCCTGCGCCACACGCCTGCCCTCGCAGATTTCGGCTGGCGCTTCCTCAAGGCGGCAACGCCCTCCAATTTCCAGCGCCACAAGGCGGACCTGATCGCCCTGCTGGCCAATGCCGTCGAACGACAGCATGCTCTGATCGATGATCTGCAGACCAGAGCGCCCACTGCACTGGCCAGCCAGACAGGCTGCCTGCAGATCCAGCGCGACACCGCCATCACCCCGGCATCGCTGGAGAAGATGGCCCAGGCGAAGCGCCATGACGGAGTCGAATGTCAGGCACTGGGCGCGAACCAGCTGCGGGATCTGGAACCGTCGCTCAACTCGAAGGGACTGGCAGGCGGCCTCTACTACCCTGATACCCGCCATCTCACCAGCCCGCTGTCACTCAGCCGCCAGCTCTTCGCCCAGCTCGAAGAAGGCGGCCTTGAATGGACGGCGCAGCAGGTCGACGCCCTCACGCCGCTTTCCAGTGGTGGCTGGCGCATCGACACCGCCGCCACCTCGCAGGAGGTCTCGCATGTGGTGATCTGCGCCGGTATCGCCAGCAATACGCTGCTGGCAGGACTCGGCAAGCGCCTGCCGGTGGTCAGCGAGCGCGGCTATCACATCGAACTCGCCACCTCGCTGCCACTCTCACGCCCGGTGGGCTGGCTGGCGCATCACTTCTACGCCTCGCCCATGGCCGCAGGCATTCGCCTGGCGGGCACCACCGAATTCTGCGCCCCATCGCGCCCCGCCTCCCCGCAGCGCTGGCAAGCCCTCAAGCAATGGGGCGAGACACTCTTCGGTCAGCCGCTCGACGTCGCCCGCCACTGGGTGGGCGTGCGCCACTCCACCCCCGATGGCCTGCCAGTAGTGGGAGAAATGCCTGGATGCCCCGGCCTGCTGCTCGCCTACGGGCACGGCCATCTGGGACTGACACTTTCAGCCGAGACGGGCGACCTAGTAGCCCGGATGGTGGCAGGCGAGCCCCTGCCGGAGTACACGCATAGCCTGTCACCGGTCAGGTTCTGCCAATGATCTCGCCTATCTGAGAGAGCTGGGTGAATGGCCTGGCCCATGAACGTGAAAGCCCCTGACAGGCGAACCTGTCAGGGGCTTCTTGTCTCTAGCGTCAGCGCAGAGCTTGTCAGCGCAGGCCACTTCAGCGAAGACCAAGTCACGGCTTGCCAGAAGGCCCTTCACACCCGTTCTTTCAGGAAGATGGTGGTTGTGGACGCACAGGCTGGGACGCGTACTCGACGCCATGCGCCTGCAGATACTCGCGGATCAACTGACGGACGACCTGAGACGGCGTCTGATCCTGCGAGGCACACAGCTGCTCGAAGGCCTGCTTCTTGTGCGGGTCAATCATCAGGGTCAGGCGTGCGGTCTTCTTTTCCATCTTCAGCTCTCCCGAAATCATTAACATCAGATGGTAATGCCGGGACGCCGATACCGACAAGCCAATCCTTGTGAACCCGCGCCGAACCTCTGGGCAAGCGAATGACGATCATGCTAATTACATGTTAATGTTTTTACCATATGATTATCATGTAATCATGACAGGGCAGTCCGTCACAGACGGCTGGCCTGCTGTCGCCTGACGCAGTGTCATGTTCGGACATGCCACGCCATGTCCTGATACGGCCAGCACCAGGTTCAGCGTCGAGATTCCCTCCGCGAGGACCCGCCCCGATGACCTCCAAGCGCTCTCCCATGCGCCTGCCCCCGATTGCCACCGGCCTGCGCAGTGCATGGCACTCAGGCTACGACCTCACCGATCTGCGTCAGGACATCCTGGCCGGGTTGACCATCGGCACCGTGGCAGTGCCGCTGTCCATGGCACTGGCCATCGCGGCCGGGGTCGAGCCACAGCATGGCCTCTATACGGCCATCGTCGCGGGGGCAATCATCGCCATGACGGGCGGGTCACGCGTCAACGTCTCGGGACCCACCGCGGCCTTCGTGGTGATCCTGTTTCCCATCGTTCAGCAGTACGGACTCGGCGGCCTGTTGATCGCCACCATGATGGCGGGGGCGATTCTGATACTGCTGGGGCTGACGCACATGGGGCGGCTGATCCAGTTCGTGCCCTATCCGGTCGTGCTCGGTTTTACCGCCGGCATCGCCGTGGTGATCGCCGTCCTGCAGGTGCCTGACTTTCTGGGCCTGAGTGTCGGACAGCTCAGCGAGCACTTCGTCGAGAATGTCGGGCATATTATGGCCGCCCTGCCGACGCTGAACCCTCATGAGCTCTCCATCGGGGTCTTTTCACTGGCCGTCATGCTGCTGTGGCCACGCCTGCATCTGCCCGTCCCCGCGCCACTGGTCGGCTTGATCGTCGGCGCACTGGCGGCCCATGCGCTCGAACTCGCCTTCGGCGGCGACACCCAGGGCCCGCTGGTGGAAACCATCGCCTCCCGCTTCAGCTGGGAAGCGGCGGGCAGCAGCGGCACGGGGATTCCGCCCATCGCCCCAACACTGGTGGCTCCCTGGCAGCTGCCCAGCGCGGATGGCCAGCCGCTGACACTGGATTTCGAGTTGATCCGTGAATTGATGGGGCCCGCCATCGCCATTGCCATGCTGGGGGCGATCGAATCCCTGCTGTGCTCGGTGGTATCCGATGGACTGACGCGAACGCGCCATGACCCGGATGCGGAGTTGATCGGCCAGGGGCTGGGCAATCTGATAGCGCCGTTGTTCGCGGGCATCACGGCAACTGCCGCCATCGCACGCACCGCCACCAACATTCGCTGCGGAGCCCGTTCACCACTGGCGGCAGTGGTGCATTCCGCGGTGGTACTGCTTGCAGTGATCGCACTGGCGGATCTGCTGGGCAAGGTGCCGATGGCAACATTGGCGGCGCTGCTGTTCATCGTCGCCTGGAACATGAGTGAGGCTCGCCACTTCGTGCATAGCCTGCGTTCCGCCCCGGGAGGCGATGTGGCGATCCTGTTGATCTGCTTCGGCCTCACCGTGCTGTTCAACATGGTGCTGGCGGTGGCAGTCGGCGTCGGTCTGGCGGCGGCGTTGTTCATACGCCGCATGATGCAGCTGACGCAGACCCGCCAGATCACCGACACGCCACAGGACGAGGCGCTTCGCCAGACACCATGCGAGGGAAGCGACAGCAGCGCCATCGCGCTCTACGACATCGATGGCCCCCTGTTCTTCGGCGTGGCCGAGAAGGCGCTGACCTCACTGCGCCTGGTCGATGATAGGGTCCGGGTCGTGATTCTCGACATGAGCGATGTACCGAGCATGGATGGTACGGCCATCGTGGCCCTGAAATCCCTGATCGATGACATGCGCCACCAGCACGTGGCGCTGGTCCTGTCGGGGCTCCCCAGCCATCTGATCGTCAAGCTGCGCCGGGCCGGCATTCGCAAGCGCACGGGAGAACTGACCTGGTGCCGCAACCTGCCACGCGCCTTCGCGGTGGCACGGCGCTGGCTGGCAGACGAGTGACGAGCGCAGCCATCACGGGGTCAGCATTGCTCTCCAGAGACGACAATGCCTCTGACCGGGAATGATCAGAGGCATTGTCGTGGAGCTGAAATGGCAGGTGGAGCGCCCGCACCCTGTGAAGCTAGGGCGTGTGCACCCCCTCGAACATGCGCCGACGCGCGCCCTCGAGATGGGCTCGCATGGCGCCTTCCGCGGCGGGTGAATCCTTGCCGGCGATCGCATCGATGATCGCCTGATGCTCATCCTGGACGATCCGCAGGCGCTCTTCGGAGGCACGCAGTGACAGACCGCGCGTCAGATTCATGCCTTCCTTGATGCTCTGATTCAGCGAACGCAGCACGGTGGCGTAGTAGTGATTGCTGGCGGCTTCGGTAATTGCGAGGTGGAACTCGAAGTCTTCATCCGAGGCACGATCGTGGTTGAGATTGGCCTGGTTGATGGCTTCGAAGCGCTGGCGAATGTGCTCCAGCTGCTCCGGGGTGCGTCGCAGTGCGGCAAGACCCGCCGCACTGGCCTCGACATTGGTGCGAAACTCGAAGCAACGCTGGATGTCGGCGATGCTGGAGATACGCGCAAATTCGAGCACGGCGCTGTCGGGTCGATTGATGACGAAGCTGCCGGAGCCCCGCCGCGAAACGACGAGATTGTCCTCGCGCAGCCGCGCCAGCGCATCACGCAGCACCGGGCGCGACACCTCATACAGCTCGCACAGGCGCGCCTCGGTGGGCAGCTTCTTGTTGACGGGGTAATCACCGCTGATGATGGCCGCCAGAATCTTCTCGTAGACCACCAGTGCCAGTGAATGCTTGGCTGCGTCACTCATCGTGTCATGTCGCCCTTTCTCATCACTCTTGGTCCACCTTCAGGCATTTCAAATGGTGTGCAATTCTACCGGAAACCCTGCCAGTTGAGGAAAGGCCACGGGACAGCGACGTTCCCCGGCGTCATCACTGCCGCTCGCCCACCCGCTCCACTCGGCTGACGTCCTTTCAGGCATCCTGGGGCTGAGTCGCTTCCTCTGCCTGCGGTGCCTTACGCCCTGCCTTCACCCCGTTGACGATGATCATGCTCCACACCGCCACCGCGGCGATGGCCAGCACCATGGCGATGGGACGGTCCACGAAGGCGGTCAGGTCGCCATTGGACTTGAGAATCGAGCGCATGAAGTTGCTCTCGACGATCGGTCCGAGAATCACTGCCAGAATCATCGGCCCGACCGGGAAGTCGTTCTCGGCCATGAAGAAGCCCATCAGGCCGATGCCGAGCATGATCCAGATATCGAACATGGCATTGTTGGCCGCGAAGGCACCGACGATGCAGAACATCAGGATCAGCGGGAACAGGATGCCGGTGGGAATCGACAGGATGTGACGCGCCCCGCGGATCGCCATGAAGCCCAGCGGCAGCAGCAGCAGGTTGGCCAGCACGAAGACCATGAAGATGGCGTTCACCAGCGGTGCCTGGTCAGTGAAGACATCCGGCCCCGGGGTGATGCCCTTGGTCATCAAAACGCCGATGATGATCGCCGTCACCGTATCGCCCGGGATACCGAACACCAGCGCCGGAATGTAGGCACCGGAGAGCGACGCATTGTTGGCGGAACTGGCCGACACCAGGCCCTCGGGATGGCCCTTGCCGAACTTCTCCGGCGTTCGGGAGAACTTGCGGCTGACGGCATAGCTGATCCAGGAGGCGATGTCGGCACCGGCGCCGGGCAGAGAGCCGATCACGGTTCCCAGTGCCCCACCGCGCAGCACGCCACCCTTGTACTTCCACAGGGTCGAGCCGACGCCCTCGAAGGGACGCTTGATGACCGGCGGCACGATCGGCGCCGGGTTGCGCGTCTCGGGCATGCGGCGAATCAGCTCGGAGATCGCGAACAGGCCGATCAGCACCGGCAGGATGGAGATACCGGCCAGCAGGTCGTAGTTGCCGAAGGTGAAACGCATCTGGCCGGAGACACTGTCCATGCCCACCATCGCGATGACCAGGCCCGCCAGCATCGAGATGCCGCCCTTGAGCGGATCACGCCCAGAGACGAGAATCGCGCAGGACAGCCCCAGCAGTGCCAGCCAGAAATACTCATCGCTGGTGAACTGGATGGCGAACTCGGCGATGCGCGGTGCGAAGAAGGCCAGGATCAGCACCCCGATCACGCCGCCGATCATCGAGCAGGTCACGTTGAGACCCAGCGCCAGGCCCACCTTGCCCTGCTTGCCCATCGCATAGGCCTCCTCGGTATAGACCGCCGAGGCTGGCGTACCGGGGATTCGCAACAGCGCCCCGGGAATGTCCCCGGCCACGATTGCCATGGCCGTGGCGGACACGATGGCGGCGATGGCCGGCAGCGGGTCCATGAAGAAGGTGACCGGCACCAGCAGGGCCGTGGCCATGGTGGCGGTCAAGCCCGGAATCGCGCCCATGAACAGCCCGAAGAGGGAGGCGGCCAGGATGATCAGCATCACTTCCCAGGTGAAGACCATCGTGGCGGCTTGCAGTAAGTCACTCATCAGTAGATCACCTTTTCCAGCAGTCCCAGCTCGAGCGGCACGTGCAGCAACTGGCCGAACACGCCCCAGATCACCCCTGTCGCCGTCACCGCGATGCCGGCAGCGGGCATCCAGCGTCGATGATGGAAGGTGTAGAGCAGCAAGGTGAGCAATACAAAGGACACCACGGGGAAGCCGACCACCGGGGTGAGGTAGATGTAGGCGATGATGGAGGCACAGATGGCCACCAGCGTCAGAATGAAGGTGATCAGCGGCACGGGGTGCTGCCAGGCAAACCAGACTTCACGATTGCGCAGCCCACGGACGAGCAGGATGGTCCCGAACAGTATCAGCAGTGCGCCGATAACGGTGGGAAAGGTACCGGCCCCATATTCCTGGCGCGGCAGGTTCTTCAAGTCGAGGGAGGCATATATGACGGCAGCCCCGAAGGCTGCCGTCACCACACCCGTTACCTTGTCGTTGGTACGCATGTGCGGTTACTCATAAAGACTCAGGGGGAAACGTTCGAACACGAAGCGATGCGACGTGCTCAGTTGGCCAGCCCCAGCTTTTCGATGGTGGCAGCGTTCTTTTCGTCCTGGTCTTTCATGAAGGCACGGAACCCTTCAGCGTCTTCCCACACGGTGCCGTAACCGCGACTGGCCATGAAGTCCTGGAACTGCTCGGACTTCCAGACCTTCTCGGTCGCTTCAGACAGGCGCGCGGTGACCTCTTCCGGCAGGCCCTCAGGGCCGACCAGACCACGCCAGGAACCCTGGCTCCACTCGGAGCCGGTCAGCTCCTTGGCAGACGGAATGTCCTCGAAGGAATCGACACGCTCATTGGCGAGTACCGCCAGCGCCTTGACGCGACCCGACTGGCGCATGGATTCGATTTCCGGCAGCGAGGAGAACACGATATCCACGCCACCGGCGGCCAGTTCCTGCAGGCCCGGTGCCGCGCCTTCGCTGGGTACCAGCGTCACGTCATTCGGGTTGATGCCCTGCTGATCCAAAAAGCCCGCGAAGGACAGATGGTAGGCCGCCCCCGGCGCAGAACCGGACACGGTGTAGTCACTGGGGTTGGCCTTCAGCGCCGACAGCGCATCATCCAGCGTCTTCCATTCGGAATCGGCATTCACGGTGAAGGAGGCGTAGTCCAGGTTGAGCAGCGCGATCGGCGTGAAGTCCTCATAGGACAGCTGCGCGGTGCCGATATGCTGATAGGTGGCGATCTCTGCCGTGCCAAGCCCCAGGGTATAGCCGTCGGGACGCGCCATCTTCATGGCCATGTGCCCCACCACTCCGGAACCGCCGGTCTTGTTGACCACATTGACCGGCTGACCGAGCTCTTCCTGCAGGCCCGCCGCCAGCTGACGACCGACCGCATCGGTACCACCACCGGCAGACCAGGGCACGATCAGCGTGATGGGCTTGTAGGGATAATCGGCTGCCATCACCGCGGAAGCGGACAGGGTCAGCACGGAGGCGCAGAGGACTTGTGACAATTTACGCATGGCGAAGACTCTCTCGTTGTCTTGTTATGGAGGCGTTGCGTGGCTGTGTCGATTGTGGCGTTGCAGCGTGGGGCAGCCGCTTTGAGGGTTGGCGATGACTGCCCCGAATACGCAGATCAGTGTCAGCGGGATGCACGAATTTTACAAGTTATGACAACTTGAACTTTAGACCAATCCAAAAATGGACGGCAGGGAGGTAGCGGGGATTGTAGGTCGTGACGGGCTGGCCGGATCAACCCCTAGGATAGCCGACCCCGGCCCCTGCGACCCTTATCCAATGGCCGCAACATCTTGAGGATTGTCGGCCGAGAAGCATCGCTTGAATTGCCACAAACCCCTGATTTATCGGCTTTATCAGAGATTTTACGACAAATCAGTCTCTTGCTTGATGCGCACAGTCCCCTCCCCCTTCAGCCCCGGTCAGCACCGCGCGAGCCAGGCCTCAGGACAGCCTTCTCATGTCAGTCGAGAGGCGGGACTGCACTAAAGCACTATTCGACAGTTGTCATTATTTGTTTGTCGATCCTGTTTGTCTGGGCTAAGGTGACTCGTGCCGAGAGGGAGCCGATGCTCGCCGCAGGCCCCTCCACCTTTCATTCGCCATGCCGCCTCCAAGAGCGTACGGCTTTCCACCGTCAGGAATCCCACATGTTCACCGATCTCAAGCAGAAGAAAGTTCTCATCACCGGCTCTACCAAGGGCATTGGTCTGGCTGCCGCTGCCGCCTTCGCCCGTGAGGGTGCCGTGGTCGGCATCAACAGCCGTCAGCAGGATGACGCCGCGCGTGACGCCATCGCCCAGCTGGAAGCCACCGGGGCACGCTTTGAATATTTCGCACGTGACCTGTCCACCAGCGAAGGCTGCGCCGCACTGGTGGAAGACTTCACCAAGGCCTTCGGCGGCATGGACGTGCTGGTCAACAACGCCGGTGGCCTGGGCGTGCGTGCAGGACTCGAGAGTCTGGACGATGCCGCCTTCGACCTGGTGATGGACCTGAACCTGCGCTCCGCGATCATGACCACCAAGTACGCCATGCCGCACCTGAAGGCCTCCGCCAAGGACTCCGGCACCACCGCCAGCGTCATCAGCACCGGCTCCATCGCGGGTCGCGAAGGCGGCGGTCTGGGCGCCTCCCTGTACGGCGGCACCAAGGCCATGCTGCACAACCTGCATCGCAACTGGGTGAAGGAATTCACCAAGGACAACGTGCGCTTCAACATCGTGTCGCCGGGCACCATCGATACCGTCTTCCATGCCGACAAGAGCGAAGAGCTGCGCACCAAGATCGCCGGCAGCATCGCCATGGGCCGTTTCGGCACCTCCGAAGAATGCGCGCCGACCTTCCTGTTCCTCGCCTCGCACGCCACCAGTGGCTACATCACCGGTCAGGTGATCGACATCAACGGCGGCCAGATGTGCCCGTAAGGCATATCGCTTGTCACCTTCAGCGCGGTGGAATGACGTGAAGTGACGCGCAACCCCCAAGGCGGTGACGCCTCGACCGGCCTGGCCCACTGCGCGTCCTACGCACAGCACCTACCACGCACCCCAGGCCCCACGCACCGTACGTCCCACGCACAGCACGCCCAACGAAAAGAGAGACGCCTCATGTCACCTTCCGATCAGACGACACTGCGCGGCCATCAGCTCATCGGCCAGCAGAGCCTGCTGGCTGACGGCAAGCCGGTTCATGCCATCAATCCTGCCAATGGCGAGCGACTGGACCCCGCCTATCCCGCCGGTGGTGCCCGCGAGGTGGAGCTGGCCTGCCAGTTGGCGCATGACGCCTTCGACAGCTTCCGGGAGACGGACGCCGAGACCCGCGCCGGCTTCCTCGAGACCATCGCCGAGGAAATCGAGGCCATCGGCGAGCAGATCACCGAACGCGCCCTTCAGGAAACCGGCCTGCCGCGCGCACGTCTGGAAGGCGAACGCGGCCGCACCTGCGGTCAGCTGCGTCTGTTCGCCGGCGTCGTACGCGCCGGCGAATGGCAGGATGTGCGCATCGACCCGGCCATGCCGGAACGCAGCCCGATGCCACGTGCCGACCTGCGCCAGCGGCGCATCGGCCTCGGCCCCGTAGCGGTGTTCGGGGCCAGCAACTTCCCGCTGGCCTTCTCGGTGGCCGGTGGCGATACCGCCTCGGCCCTCGCGGCGGGCTGCCCGGTCATCGTCAAGGCGCATTCCGCTCACCCGGGCACGTCCGAGCTGGTCGGCGGCGCCATCCAGCGTGCCGTGAAGCGCTGCAACCTGCCGGAAGGCGTCTTCTCGCTGCTCTACGGCAGCGGCAACACCCTGGGCCAGGCACTGGTCAATGACCCGCGCATCCAGGCCGTGGGCTTCACCGGTTCACGCAGTGGCGGCACGGCACTGCTCAAGACCGCCCAGGCCCGTCCTCAGCCGATTCCCGTCTATGCCGAGATGAGCAGCATCAACCCGGTACTGCTGATGCCGGCTGCGCTGGAAGCGCGCGCCGAAGCGCTGGGACAGGCCTTCATCGCCTCGCTCAACATGGGTGCCGGCCAGTTCTGCACCAATCCGGGGCTGGTGCTGGCGCTCGAAGGCGAGGCGCTGGAGCGCTTCCTCAACACCGCCGCCGACAATGTCGCGGCCAGTGCCTGCCAGACGATGCTGACGCCGGGCATTCACGACGCCTACCGCGGTGGCGTGGAGAAACTCTCCGCCCTGCCTCAGGTACAGGAAGTGGCGCGCGGTGCGCTGGATGGCGACAACGCAAGCCCGTGTCAGACCGCGCTGTTCCGCACCACCGGCAGCGACTTCCTGAGTGAAGCCGCATTGCAGGAAGAAGTCTTCGGCGCCAGCTCGCTGGTCATCGCCTGTCGCGATCTGGACGAGATGCGTGCGGTCTGCGAGCACCTGGAAGGCCAGCTGACCGCCACCCTGCATCTGGACGATGCCGATATCGATGCCGCGCGCAGCCTGATGCCGGTACTGGAACGTCGCGCTGGGCGCATCCTCGCCAATGGCTGGCCGACCGGTGTCGAGGTCTGTCAGGCGATGGTCCACGGCGGCCCCTGGCCTGCCACTTCCGACAGCCGCACCACCTCGGTGGGCAGCGCGGCGATCGAACGCTTCCTGCGTCCGGTGTGTTACCAGGACCTGCCCGAAGCACTGCTGAGCCCGACCCTGCGTGACAGCGCCGACCTGCCACGCCTGGTGGACGGCAAGCGCCAGCACTGAGTCGCGCCATCACTATCGGTACAGCACTACCATGACGGCGCGGCTTCGCCAGCCGCGCCGTCATGCCTGACAAATACAAGGAATGTCTCCAAGACAAAGGACACGCCATGATGTCTGAGCAAGCCAGCGCGTCTGCGACGCCCACCTCTTCCCCTTCTTCCTCGCCACTGGAAATCCTCGCCTTCGGCGAAGCCATGGCCATGCTGGTCGCCGAGAGCGAGGGAGATCTTGCGCACGTCTCACATTACGAGCGCCGTATCGCCGGGGCCGACACCAACGTCGCCATCGGCCTCGCCCGCCTGGGCTTTCATGTCGGCTGGCTGAGCCGCGTGGGTGACGACAGCCTCGGGCACTATCTACGCCAGACCCTGCAAGACAATGGCCTGGACTGCCGCCATCTGACCCGGGACAACGAGGCGCCCACCGGCCTGATGTTCAAGGCGCGCGCCAGTCAGGGCGAAGACCCCCATGTCGAGTACTTCCGCCAGGGCAGCGCCGCCAGCCGCATGAATGCACGCGATGCCGATGGCATCGATTTCAGCGCCCTGCGCCACCTGCATGCCACCGGCATTCCGCCGGCCATCTCCCCCAGCTGCCGCGAGCTGTCCTTCCACCTCTTCGAGCAGGCCCGCGCCTCAGGCGCCAGCATCTCGTTCGACCCCAATCTGCGCCCCACCCTGTGGTCGAGCGAGCGTGAGATGCGCGACACCCTCAATCAGCTGGCAAGCCGCGCTGACTGGGTGTTGCCGGGACTGGCGGAAGGCGAACGCCTGACCGGCCACAAGACCCCCGAGACCATCGCGGGCCACTACCTCGAACAAGGTGCCAAGGCCGTCATCATCAAGCTCGGCCCCGAGGGCAGCTATTACCGTGGACTGATCGGTGGCCAGGAAGCCGCCTTCAGTGTCCCCGGCCAGCGCGTCGACCAGGTCGTCGATACCGTCGGCGCCGGCGATGCCTTTGCGGTGGGTGCCATCAGCGCCTTGCTCGATGGACTGTCACCTGAAGCTGCCATGCTGCGCGCCAACCTGCTGGGCAGTCGCGCGGTGCAGGTGCGCGGTGACATGGAGGGCCTGCCGGATCGCCAGACACTCACGGCGATCGAGAACGGAGAGGCCGCCAGTCTCGTGTCCTGAGCCGCGATCTGCGCCTGTCGATCCGCGCCTGTCGATCCGTTCGTGTCGAACGCTCATGAACTCAAGGAGACCTCCATGCACGCACAGCACTATTCGCCCCAGGGTGCCAGCCAGATGGCCAGCGACGCGGCCAACCCCCTGCCCCGCCGCAAGGTCGTCGTGCTCAAGGCACTCGACGATGACCAGATGAGCACCCTGCGCGAGCATCATGATGTCGTGGTGTTGCCGGAGGGCCTGTCCGCACAGGCGCGGGAAGACGCGCTGCGCGATGTCCTGCGAGATGCCCACGGCCTGATCAGCTCAGGCCATGTGATCACGCCAGCGCTGCTGGACGCCGCCCCTGTACTGCGGGTGATCTGCTCGGTCTCGGTGGGCTATGACAACTACCCGTTGGAGGCGATGAACGCGCGCGGCATCCTGTTGTGCAATACCCCGGATGTACTGACCGAGACCACGGCGGACACCGGCTTCCTGTTGATCATGGCCACGGCGCGGCGCGCGGTGGAGCTGGCCTGCAAGGTTCGCGATGGCCAATGGACAGCGAGCCTCACACCGTCCCACTTCGGCACGGATGTGCACGGCAAGACGCTGGGCATGATCGGCATGGGGCGCATCGGCGCGGCGATCGCGCGGCGCGGCGCGCTCGGCTTCAACATGCGCATCCAGTACTCGAACGCCTCCCCCAAGCCTGAGCTGGAAAGCGAGATTGGCGCGACCCGTGTCGAACTGGACTCACTGCTCAAGACCAGCGACTTCGTGTGCGTCACCGTCCCGCTCAGCGAGCAGACCGAACGCCTGATCGGCAAGCGCGAAATGGAGTTGATGCCCGCCAGCGCCTTTCTGATCAACATCGCCCGCGGGCGCGTCATCGATGAAGGCGCCTTGATCGAGTGTCTCGAGCGCGACGGCATTCGTGGGGCGGGGCTGGATGTCTTCGAGCAGGAACCGCTGCCGGCAAGCTCGCCGCTGACACGCCTGCCTCAGGTCGTGGCGCTGCCGCATATCGGCTCGGCGACCCATGAGACCCGGCGCGCCATGGCGCGGCGTGCGCTGGACAACCTGCTGCTGGCGCTGGCAGGCGAATCCCCCTTGAGCGCGGTCAATGAAGCCCACTGGACGCGCCGCTAGCACGGGCTGCCAGACCAAAGTGCTGAAGGGATAGCCGAGGGATTGCTCTATGCTGACGACAAGGAATTGGAACAATCCAAAACGCCAGCGCCCCAGCCCAGGCTTGGGATGACAACAAGAAAATGCCCAGGAACGACGCCATGAAAGCGCCCATCACGCCCCCCCCTGCTCGGGAAGATGCCGACCCGTCATCACAGGCCTCGTCATCACAGGGCCATTCAACCCAGGGCGCCTCGAGCAGCATCACGCTCCAGGATATCGCGGCCCACGCCAAGGTCTCGCGCAGCACGGTCTCGCTGGTGCTGCGCGAAAGCCCGCTGGTGGCGAAGCGCACCCGCGAGAAGGTCCAGGCCTCCATCAAGGCGCTGGGCTATGTCTACAACCGTGGCGCCGCCGCCATGCGTGGCAGCCGCACCGCCACCCTGGGCGTGGTGGTCTATGACATCGCCAACCCCTTCTTCGGCTCCATGGTCGCGGGTATCGATGCCGCCCTGCATCAGGAAGGCTATGTGTCATTTCTCGCCAACAGCGAGGATTCCCCCGAGCGTCAGCAGCGCTTCATCGAGCGCATGCGTGAACATCGCGTCGATGGCCTGCTGCTGTGCCCCGCCGAACACACGGACCCCAACCTGATCCATCAACTGGCCGACTGGGGCATGCCCTGCATCCAGGTGATGCGCTATCTGGACGCGCCGCCCTTCGATTACGCCGGCACCGATTTCCGGCGCGTGGCCGAGATGGCCGTCAATCATCTCGTCAGCCTGGGCCATCAGCGCATCGCCTTCATCGGCGGCGCGGATCACTCAGTCAGCCATGACCGTTGGCTGGGCTATCAGGCCGCGCTGGACCGCCACGGCCTGGCCTATCGCCGCCTGGTACGCGGCAATGGCGTGACCCGACGCGTCGGCCATGAATTGATCAAGAGTCTGATGCAGGAAAGCCCGCGTCCGACGGCGGTGGTCTGCCACAACGACCTGGTGGCCTTCGGCGCTATGCTGGGCCTGCGCCAGATGGGGCTCGAGCCCGGCCGCGACTGCGCCGTGATCGGCACCGATGACGTCGAGGAAGCCGAACTGGGCGACCCGCCCCTGACCAGTATCGCCACGCACCCCTACGCCATCGGGGAGCAGGCGGCGCGCCTGGCCTTGCGCCGGATCGCCAACCCCGGCGGCGAGCGAGAGAGCGTCATCATGCCGCCGGAACTCAAGATACGCCGCTCCTGCGGGAGTCCTGACGACGCCAGCGTCGCGACGCCCCCAAAAGAGTGATACCAAGCTTCAGCTGAACGGCACGTCATGCCTGGAGAGCATCGACAAGCCTCACAGCACCCGAGCATGGACCGGCCGTCTGGAGACTGTCGGTCTGGCAAGCGCAACACGGCAAGACTGCAAGACCAGAAGATGCAAGGCACAACAACAAACAACGCCAAGGAAAACGCCATCATGCTGAATTGGATCAATCCAACCAATACCTCTCGCTCTATCTCCACCTCTACCTCTATTCCCACCTCTCCCTCCCAGCGCTCACGTCTGGGCTCCCGGCTGGGCAAAGGGCTAGGCAAGAGCCTGGCCATCGCGGCCACCACCGGCACCCTGCTGGGTGCCACGCTCGGTGCCTCGGCCAGCGCCCAGGCGATGGAACTGCGCTTCGGCCACGCCGGCACCGAAGATACCGCCTATCAACTCGGCGCCGAGCGGCTGCGCGACCTGCTCGCCGAAAAGACCGATGGCGACATCACCATGACCATCATGGGCAACTCGGTGCTGGGCCATGAGACCGAGATGTTCGAGCAACAGATGGCCGGCGCGCTGGACATGTCCATCGTGAGCCCGGGGCTGATCACCGACTTCTCGCCCACCGCCAACGTGTTCACGATTCCCTTCCTGTATCGGGATGTCGATCACTGGCAGAAGGTGCTGGATGGCGATATCGGCCAGGAGATCGCCCAGAAGATCAGTGACGAGACCGATGTGAAAGTGCTGGCCTACTTCGGGGGCGGCAAGCGACATATCGTCAGCTCGCGCGAGGTCACCTCACTCGATGAACTTGAGGGCCTCAAGCTGCGTACCAACCCGACCAAGCCGCTGATCGTCGCCTGGCAGGCACTCGGGGTCGAACCGAGCGTGGTGGCCTGGAAGGAGATCTACACCGCCATCCAGCTGGGCGCGATCCACGGGCTGCTCAACGAGCCGGAATGGACCCTACGCATGCGCTTCCACGAAGTCGCGCCCAACATCGCGCTGTCCGAGCACGACATCACCGTGCGCCTGCTGACCATGTCCAAGATGTCCTGGGACAACCTGGATGAGCAGCAGCAGAAGACCCTGATGGAATCGGCCCATGACGCGGCGGCCTATGCCCGCAAGGTGCAGCTGGAGCAGGACGCGGATGCTCTCGCCGAGCTCGAGAAGCAGGGCGCCAAGCTGCATGAGATCGACCGTGAGCGCATGCAGGAAATCGTGGCTGAGCCGCTCAAGGAAGTGATCGCCGAGATGGGCCTCAAGGAAATCTACGACAAGGTGCGTGCGGTCAAGTAAGCCACGCCTGGGGGCAGCCCTGCAGCGTCTGGCTGCCCCGCCGTCAGGTTGGCTTGAATGATCTCGCCGCCTTGCGTCGAGCTCCCTCCCCCCTCGCACTCTTCTTGAGGACAGTGCCATGCATCCTGTGCTCTCAGGGCTTTCGCGCCTGAACCGGACGCTCGAACGTCTGCTCTATCTCGTCTTGCTGGCGCTGCTGGCAAGCTTCATCGTCTTCATCATCTATCAGATCGCCAGTCGCAATCTGGCCTTTCTGCCGCGCCTGTTCTGGACCGAGGAATTCAGCCGCTTCGCCTTCCAGTGGATGGTGATGCTGGGCACCGCGGTCGGGGTGCTGCACGCCGATCACTTCGTGCTGGAAGCCTTTGCGCGTGGCAGCCGTGCCGATCTCGTCACGCGCTGGATCCGTGATCTCGCCTGCCTGTTGCTGGGGGTACTGTTCATCGTGCACGGCAAGGACTTCGCCCTTTCCGGTCTGCGCCGCAGTGCGATGGCCTCGGGACTGTCGATGATCTACGTCTACTCGGTATTCACCGTCAGCGGCATCTTCATCGTGCTGTTCAGCCTGCAACGGCTGCTGCATGCCTGGCTGCACGGCATGCAAGCCATGGAGAAGGCGCTCAATACGCCCAATGAGGCGGAAGAACTGGCAATACCGGAGGAGACGGCAGCGGTTCTGTCTCCCGCCATCGCCAGCCATGCGCATGGCGCGACTGATCGGAGGCCCCTGTCATGATGCCAATGGACTGGCTCTACCTGATGCCCTGGCTGCTGTTCGGCGTGCTGGGCGTGTTGATCGTGATCGGCATCCCCATCGCCATGGCGCTGGTGCTGACGGCGACGACCCTGATTCTGCTCGACCCGCGCCTGACCTACTGGATCATGTTCCAGCGCATGTACAACGGCATGGATTCTTTCGTGCTGCTGGCCGTGCCGCTGTTCCTGCTGGCCGGCAACCTGATGAATGCCGCCAGGATCACCGATCGTCTGATCACGCTGTGCATGCGTCTGGTCGGCCACTTCCGTGGCGCGCTGGCTCACGTCAATGTGCTGGTCAGCATGCTGTTTGCCGGGGTGTCCGGCTCCTCCACCGCCGACAGTGCCGGCGTGGGCACGGTGCTGATTCCGGCCATGAAACGCGAAGGCTATCCAGTCAGCTTCGCCGTCGCGGTCACCGCGGCCTCCTCCGTGATGGGCACCATCATCCCGCCGTCGATCAACATGATCGTATGGGGCGCGCTGACCAATACCTCGATCGTCGGCCTGTTTCTGGGCGGTATCCTGCCCGGCGTGATGATCGGCGTGGCTCAGCTGCTGCTCAATACCCGCTATGTCCGCCGCTATGATGTGCCGGTGCGCAAGCGCGCCACCCTCAAGGAGCTGGCCAGCTCCGGCAAGGATGGCCTGCTGGCCGCCGGGATTCCGATCGTCATCATCGGTGGTATCACCCTGGGCATCGTGACCCCCACCGAGGCCGCGGTGATCGCGGTGGTCTATGCGCTGGCACTGGGTTTCGTGGTCTATCGCGAGCTGGATCTCACCAAGTTGCTCAATGCTTCCACCGATACCGTCAGGCTGTGTTCGCTGTCGCTGTTCAGCCTGGTGGGCGCGGCCATCTTCGGCTATCTGATCAGCTTCTATCAGATTCCGCCCAAGCTGATGGCGGGCGTCAGCATCACCGACCCGACGGTGCTGTTGATCGTGATGACCATCGTGCTGCTGGTGATCGGCACCTTCATGGATGCCCTGCCCGCGATGGCGATCATGGCGCCCATCTTCTATCCGCTGGCGATGTCGGCAGGCGTGCACCCCGTGCAGTTCGGTGTCATCGGCGTGATGGCGCTGGGGCTGGGCCTGATCACGCCGCCCTACGGCCTGTGTCTGATGATTTCCGCCAAGATAGGCGGCATCCCTCTGCTCAAGGCCATGGCGACCACCATGCTGTATCTGGGCGTGATGCTGGCCGTGATCCTGCTGATGATCCTGTTCCCGGAATTCGTGTTGACCATTCCGCGCCTCATCGCCCCTGACTTCGTCTGACCCGGCGCATTATCCGGACATTCCGAAAACTGTTTGAGGAATGTCCGGAACTGCCAATTTCTCGTCCTCGCACACCTCCCCGCCTTCCCCTAGCGGCTCATTCCTGCACGCCTCACCCCAGCGGGCCGGGCCGCACTAGCGGCACGAACCCGCACCAAAAGCGCGCCAACGTCGTGATCTGTCGAGAAATCCTCCTCGATTCAGGGTGATCGTCACGCCACAGGTCATGGCATCGTCTTGAGCCTTTGCGCCGATAACACGCCCAAGATGAACGGCCGATTATCATGCTTTGATTGAAAGTCTTTACGCCATCTGCCGCTATATCCCGCCGCCTGCCCGTTCCAAGATTCACTGCGTCGATTGCCAGCGCATCGGCATTGTCCCCCTTCTTCCCATGACCAGACAGGCAGCCACCATGAAACGTCCCTTCTCCCTTGCTCTTCTCGGCCTCTCGGTCGCCTTCGCCAGCATGACCGCACACGCCGATGACCACTCCACGCTCACACCGTCCAGTGAAGTCGTCCAGCAGTCCGACATCGACTGGGGCTACCTGAACCCGCTGCGCGGTGACCAGAGCCCGGCGGCCGGCGACCTGTGGGGCGACCGCACCAAGGATGGCGCTTCGGGCTTTTTGGTGAAGTTCAACGAAGGCTTCTCCTCACCGCCCCACATCCACAACATCACCTACCGTGGCGTGGTCATCCAGGGCGAGGTCCACAACGATGACAAGAACGCCGATGAGCAGTGGCTGCCCGCAGGCTCGTTCTGGATCCAGCCGGCAGGGGAATCGCACATCACCGCGGCCAGAGACAAGGTCAACATGGCCTACATCGAGATCAATGAAGGGCCCTACCTGGTACAGCCGGAATCCGAGGCCTTCCACAACGATGAAGAGCCGCTGAATGTCGCAGAGAACAACATGGTATGGCTGGATGCCAATGACATCCGCTGGATCAACCTGCCGGGCAGCGACGACGCCGAGAAAGGCCCGAAGACCGCCTTCCTGTGGGGCAACCCGGACGTCGGCCAGCTGAGCGGCCGCCTGGTGAAACTGCCGGCCGACTTCTCAGGCGAGATCACAAGCCATGCCGACGAATTCCGCGCCGTGGTCATCAAGGGCGACCTGACCCACGAGACCGAAGGCAAGGACGACAGCCAGAGCCTGGCGACCGGCAGCTACTTCGGCTCTCAGGGCGAGATCACCCATGACATCACCACCGGCACCGACGGCGAGACCCTGCTCTACGTGCGTACCAATGGTGATTTCGACATCGTCGAAGGCTGAAACCTGAGGTCGTCTGAACTCTTGGCTCTTAGCCCTGAATCAGCAGACATCGCGACCTGCAGCAAACACGAACGGCCACCCCGGTCTCAAGACCGCGGGTGGCCGTTCGTGTTTGTGTTGCGTTGGTATGCGTACCCGCCATCAGGCGACGCCGTCAGGCCAGTCTTTGGACCGCCATTTCGAGGCCACGGATTTCCGCCAGTCCCTTCATGCGCCCATACAGTGGATACCCCGGGCGGGTCTCGCGCCTGGCATCATCCAGAATGTGGTGGCCGTGATCCGGGCGCATCGGCAAGGGCGCGCCGCCAGGCACCAGACGACGACGCTCTTCCGCGACCAGCACGCTGATGATGTCCACCATGTCCAGGTCGCCCTCGAGATGTTCAGCCTCATGGAAGGAGCGCTTGTCTTCACTGTCACGCCCGGTGGCCCGCAGATGGGCAAAGTGGATATGAGGGGCGAAGCGCCGCGCCATGATGCACAGGTCGATCTCCGGATTGGCCCCGTAGGAGCCAGTGCAGAACGTCAGGCCATTGGCGGGACTGGGCACGACGCCCAGCAGCCAATCGGCATCCACCATGCTCGAGACCACGCGCGGCAACCCGAACATCGGTCGCGGCGGATCATCAGGGTGAATGGCCAGTCGAATGCCGACTTCTTCCGCCACCGGCACGATGGCCTTGAGGAAGGTGGCCAGGTGCTGGCGCAATCGCGCGGCATCGATACCGTCATAGGCCGCCAGCGCCGCTCGGAACTGGGCCAGCGTGTAGCCTTCTTCCGCACCCGGCAGCCCCGCGATGATGGTGCGGATCAACTTCTCACGCCCGGCATCATCGAGCGACTCCAGATGCCTGAGCGCGGCCTGCTGCTCTTCGCTGCTGTACTCGTGCTCGGCGCCGGGGCGCTCCAGCAGGTAGAGATCAAAGGCCGCAAAGGCATCCTGATCAAAACGCAACGCCGTGCCGCCCTCCGGCAGCTGCCAGGCTAGGTCGGTGCGCGTCCAGTCCAGCACCGGCATAAAGTTGTAGCACACGGTGCCGATCCCGCATTCCGCCAGGTGGCGCAGCGACTGCTGATAATTGGCGATATGGCTATCACTGCCGGGCGCGGCCTGCTTGATGCTCTCATGCACCGGAATGCTCTCGACCACCGACCACCTGAGCCCGGCCGCCTCGATCTGCGCCTTGCGCTCACGAATGGCCTCCAGCGGCCAGACCTCGCCGTTGGGAATCTCATGCAGCGCCGTCACGATACCTGTCGCGCCGGTCTGGCGAATTTCCTCGAGCGTGATGGGGTCCGCGGGGCCGAACCAGCGCCATGTCGCTTCCATGTCATCTCCTTGACGGTCAAAGGGGGCAAATGCCACCTGCCGACAAAATATGACAACTTGTGTCAGGTGCTGCCATGCGACCTATGTCGCTTCCGGCGAGCGGCTCTCCCGGCACACTTCCCTCTGAAGGTGGACTCAACGCTATATCGCGTCTCGAGGTGCCAGGCCGACCAGATACCCATCACGCTTACACCTCACAAAAAACCATTTTTAATCAATAATTTGACACCAAAACCCAATAGCTCACCATCAATCCTCCTTGCGCAATCGCTGCCACTGCCCTTTCGCGACATGCCTGTTGGCGGTCACCTTGACCCGCTTTTCGGGTCACAATACTAGACTTATTGCTCATCAAAAGTTGTCAATATTTGTTTGATCAGTCATCCCTTCCCCCCTATAGTGAGTCTCGAAAGCACATCAGACGCACGTGTCGACTGATCACTTGGGCCAGGCACGTTGCCGAGAGCCGAGACTCCTTACCTATACTGACGACGGACGCCATATGACTGCCATTACCTCCACAGAGCATCCCAGCTACGCCGAGCTCTCCTCCGTGACCCGCGAGCGTTTGATGCGCGCCTCCACCGCCTCCCTACACACCCTGCTGTTCAAGCGCGGTCTGCGGAACACCTTCATCCAGAACGTGGTGCAGATGAACAACAGGACCACCCAGATGGTGGGCCAGGCCTTCACGCTGCGTTACATCCCGGCGCGGGAAGACATCGATACCGTCGCCGCCTTCCGCGACCCCAAGCACCCGCAGCGCCTGGCAGTGGAAACCGTCCCGGCAGGTCACGTGATGGTGTCTGACTGCCGCCAGGATGCCTCGGCCGCCAGCGCCGGCAGCATTCTGCTGACGCGTCTGGAGTATCGTCAATGCGCGGGCTTCGTCTCCGATGCCGGCATTCGTGATTCAGGTGCGGCCGCCGAGATGAACCTGCCGATCTTCTGCGCCAAGCCGAGCGCGCCGACCAACCTGACCAAGCATCATGCAGTGGAGCTGCAGGTGCCGATCGGTTGCGGTGGCGTGCCGGTCTTCCCGGGCGATGTGCTGGTCGGCGATGCCGATGGTGTCATGGTCGTGCCGCTGGAACTGGCCGACGAGATCGCCGAGGAAGCTAGCCAGATGGAAGATTTCGAGGATTACGTGCTGGAAAAGGTACGCAACGGCACGCCGGTGATCGGTCTGTATCCGCCAACCGACGAAGCGCGTGCAGAATTCGAACGCTACATGGCCGCCAAGCAGTAACCGGCTCGCCAGCCGCCGTCTTGTCCACGGCGGCCACGGACGACAGACCACGCCGACCTGTCGTCCGCCATCCCTCCTGCCTCAATGCGCCTCGAGTGACCACAACCATAACAACACTGGAGTCATGCCATGACCCATCTGAATAGCCGTCTCAACAGCCGTCAGGCCAACGTGAACGCTAGCTCTAATGCCAGTCAGCAATCCCGCGCAGACCGCAAGCGCTGCAGTCGTCCACTGCTGGCCTTGCTCGCCCCGCTGGCCCTGTCCGGCATGGTGGCGGCCTCGCCCTTCGTCAGCAGCGGCGTGCAGGCCGACTATCCCGTGCGAGACATTCGCCTGATCGTGCCATGGCCGGCCGGCGGTGGTGCCGACGCCATCAGTCGCAAGATCAGCAACCTTGCCGAGCAGGACCTGCCGAAATCGATCTACGTCGAGAACATCGGCGGCGCCATCACCGCTACCGGCCTGATGCAGCTCAGCAAGGCGCGTCCGGACGGCCATACCGTCGGCGTGATGACCTATGACAGCATCATCACCCTGCCACGCGGCAATCTGGTGCCCGGCTATTCACTGGACCGGATGATCCCCTTCGCCCGCATTACCAAGGAAGCGGATGCCATCGTGGTCTCCAAGCAGTCCGGTTACGAGAATTATGAGCAACTGATCGAGGCCGCACGCGCAAACCCCGGCACCGTGAGGATCGGTGTCGCTCCTAAAGGCTCGGGCCCCTATCTGGCGGTGCGCCGCCTGGAAGCGGCAGCGGGCGTCGAGTTCAATGTCATCAGCTATCCTGGCTCTTCCACCGCCGAAGCAGAGGCTCTGCTCTCCGGTGAGATCGACGGCGCCATCTCGAGCCTGGGAGACTTCTCCGGCATTCTGGATTCCGGCGACGCCCACGGCCTCGTCGAGTTCTCCTCCGAGCAGAATCCGGCCTACCCGGAGGTGCCGCCGATGAGCGAACTGGGCGGCAATCTCGAGACCGGCAGCTTCATCGTGCTGGCCGTGCCCAAGGGCACCCCGGAGGATGTGGTCAGTACCCTGGAAAGCGCCTACCACAGCGCCTACGAGACACCAGAATTCCAGAAGTGGATCACGGGAGTCGGCGTCACGCCCAGCTGGCTGGGGGCCGATGAGGTCAACGCCTGGATCGAGGACTACCAACAGAAGACCTTCACTGCCATGGATGAACTCGGCCTGTAGACGCGCTGGCAGGCGGCACCTCTGAGTGCCGCTGCAATCCCACGTCTACCCGTCCTCCTTCACTTCCATCGTCAAGCGGCGCTCGGTCACGGGCGCCGCCAGGGAATTCTGTCATGTCTCCTTCCGCCTCTCCTCCCGTCCGGCGTCACTGGCTGCTCAGCGGCGCGACTCCGCTGACGCTGGTCATGACCGCCATCAGCGCCCTCTATCTGATCAGTGCCTTCCAGATGGCACCGCCATTGGACAATGGCCGTCTGACGGCCTCCTTCTTTCCCGTTTTGATCGGCAGCATCGCGCTCGCGCTCTGCGTGGCGCAGCTGGTGAGCCAACACTGGACGAACCGTGACTCCCGCAGCAACGAGTCCGCCAGCGCTAACACCTCCAGCGCGGACAGCGACGCAAGCTCGTCTCTCTTCTCGCCGGCGCTGCGCCTGATGCTGGTGACCGCGCTCTATATCCTGGCGTTCTCGCATCTGGGATACCTGCTCTCGTCAGCGCTATATGTCTTCGCCGTGATGCTGCTGTTCGCGGGGCGCGACAAGTGGATCAGCAAGGCAGTGATCGCCTGCGCCATTTCCGCGCTGGGCTATGGGCTCTTCGAGCAACTGTTCAACGTCCATCTCCCTGCGCTGGATCTGTCTGCGCTCGGCCTGGGCAACGGGAGCTGACCCATGGAATTCATTGCCCAGGTATTCTCGAGCTTCGCCCTGCTGCTCGACCCCGTGATCCTGTTCTACGTGGTCGCCGGCTTCGTGATCGGCACCATCTTCTCGGCCATCCCGGGTCTGACCGCGACGCTGGCACTCGCCCTGCTGCTGCCGCTGACCTACAGCCTCGATGTCACCACCGCCCTGATGGCGTGTGCCAGCATCTACATGGCCGGCATGTGTGGCGGCAGCATCACGGCCACTACCATCAATATCCCCGGCGCGCCGTCCTCGATGATGACAGCGCTGGAAGGCTACCCCATGCAGCAGCGTGGCGAAGGCGCGCTGGCGCTGGGCCATGCCTCCTTCGGCTCGATGATCGGCGGCAGCCTCGGCGCGCTGCTGTTGATCGTGCTGGCCCCCTTCATCGCCGAGGCCTCACTACTGGTCAAGACGACGGGCAAGTGTGCACTGATCGCCTTCGCGCTGATCGTGATCGTGGTCGCCCAACGCGGCAATATCCGCAAGGCCGGCATCACCGCCTGCCTGGGCTTGATGCTCGCGACCGTCGGGCTGGACGCCATGCAGCCGCTGGCCCGCTTCACCTTCGGCATCAGTGAGCTGACCGCCGGGATCGATCTGATGCCGGTCATCATCGGTACCTTCGCCATCAGCGAGCTGTTGATCCAGGTCGGCAACCGCAAGAAGGACGCCGCCATCCGCCAGCAACTCAAGGCCAGCAAGCAGCTCAAGCGGCATGATTTCATTCCGCCGCTGAGTGCCATTCGCGAGATCGGCCTCGGCTGCTATCTGAAATCGACGTTGATCGGCTATATGGTCGGCACCCTGCCTGGCGCAGGGGGCTCGATGGGTGGTTTTCTCGCCTACGTGGAAAGCGTGCGCACCTCGAAGAAGCCGGAGAGCTTCGGCAAGGGCAATCCCCAAGGAATCGCCGCCGCAGAGAGCGCCAACAATGCCGTGTGCGGTGGCGCCCTGGTGCCGATGCTGACCTTCGGGATTCCGGGCGACCCGGTAACGGCCATCGTGCTGGGGGTGCTGGTGATCAACGGCATCCAGCCGGGACCGCAGCTGATGGCCTCGCAATCCGGACTGATCGCACCGATGCTGGCCTCGCTGCTGTTCAGCGCGCTGATCCTGATTCCTCTCACGCTCTACCTGATGGGCCCCTACTTCCTGCGCATCGTCACGATCCGCAAGGACGTGCTCTATGGCGCCATCGCTCTGCTGGCCGTGGTCGGCAGCTTCGTGGCCACCTACTCCGTATTCCAGATGATGATGACGCTGGTGCTGGGCATCGTCGCCTACCTGATGCGCAAACATGATTATCCGGTGATCACGCTGCTGCTCGGCTTCATCCTCGGCCCGAACCTGGAAGAATTCCTGCGTCGCGCGCTGACGCTCTCCAACGGCAACCCGATGACCTTCATCACCACGCCGGACAGCCTGTTCTTCGTCGTACTGACGGTGGTCTTCGTCTACTTCCTCGGCATTCGCAAACCAGTGCAGTTGAAGCAGGCGGATCCGAAAACGCAGAGCCAGCCCTTGAAGGGACAGGTTGGAAAGTGACAACGTCATAGATTGCAATCACCGCTCGAGTCCTTACCAGACCCTATCTCGATGATTATTTGGCCCGACACCGAAAGGTATCGGGCTTTTTCGTATTCATTAGCCGCACCCAGATGTGCCAAAAGTCTTGCTTGCCAATACCTCACAATGTTGGCACTTTATATTCGTAATCAAAAATCTAATACTCGTAGTTGATATATCAATAATGCGAGAATCCACTTCCGTTAGGCTCCGCAACGCTGGCCATCATGCCTATGACAGGCTCGGATAGCAGCATTCAAGAGCCAGCAGTGCTGAAGTTGATCGGAGTCAATGGAAACGACAGGGAACGTCACATGAAGTCCTTTGCCAGCCTCGCCGCCCTCTTCCTGCTCTCTGGTTGTGCAGCCTTGCAGTCCACACCTCCCAGTTATGACAAGACACAGCACGCTTTTCTTTCACCGGGTTACCCTATCGAGCGGGTCAATCAACCCGAGGGCTTCAAGCTGATAGGACAGGACAGTTCTGATTCTCGTGAGGGGTTCGCCAGTGCATCAACGGAGGGCAATGCACATGTCAGAAGAGAAGCTGTCGCCTGGAATACCGATGATGACAATACTGCTCTGATGATGGTGATTGCAGGGTCACTCGGGCACTCAGCACGTTATCTCGAATGGACAGACACGGATGGCTACCAGTTCGTGGGTAATCAGAGAGTGCAATACAAGTTTGCTCAGGGGCGATTCGAAGACATGGTGAGTGAGTCCAGTCTTATCCCACGACTGGCGCCAGATTGCGCACAACGCATTACGCTCTCTGCCCACAACCATAACAAGAAGGTGACGGGCATCTATATTGAAGGCGTGACCTGCTACGACCTTCCATTGATCAACGATTATCACCGCGAACAACTTCGCCAGGAAGCTTTCCGCCTATTCGGGCTGTAACGAACCCCACGATAATCGCTTACAAATCTTGAAACACGAAACGCCCCATCCACTACCGCAGCAGTAGGTGGGGCATTTCAGGTATCGCGGTATTAGCAGCCGATCACTACTACTGCCAACACATCACACTTCTAGGCCGGTGCCCGACTATCAGGCGGGGGCAGAGCAGGCGTTGCGAGTAGCTGAGACATTGCAGACAGGCGCCGGGCGAATGGAGGCGGGGTCTGCCAGCGCGGCCACCGCGGATCTGACCTGCTGATAGCCGGTGCGCATCAGGAAGGTCGGCGCTCTGCCGTAACTCTTGATGCCGAGGATGAACAAGCCTGGCTCGGCATGCAGCAGTTCGGCCGCGCCGTGTTCCGGCACCGACCCACAGCTGTGCTGGTTGGGGTCGATCAGCGGCGCAAGCTTGATAGGGCTCTGCGTCGCGGGGTCCAACGAGACGCGCAATTCAGACAGCAGCTCCAGAGAGGGACGGAAGCCAGTGGCCGCGATGATGCGATCCACCGCTGGCAGCCGGTGTTCGCCACTCTGTACGACCCAACGCCCTGCTTGATGATCGATTGCCTCGACGGCAAGCCCGGTCACTACCTCGATCCGGCCTTCCTCGAGCAGCGCCTTGATCCGCAGTTCAAGCGCCTTGCGCTCCTCCAGCTCATCATTGGGCGCCGGGCGGATGACCTCATCGATATTGGCGCAGCGCACACCCCAGACGATTCGCATCCCCTCTTCGTGGTCTGCCAGCGCGATCAGGTCCTGCAGCGCATTCAGCGCCGAGTGGCCGCTGCCGATCACGAGTACCGACTTGCCGGCATACTCAGCCGCTTGTGTGCCGCGAATGTCCGGCACGCCATAGGCGATGACTTCGGCCGCCGCTTGCTCACCGATGGCGGGAATCCCGTGCGCCCCGATCCAGTTGGGGGTCTGGTAGGTGCCGGAGGCATCGATCACCGCGCGGGCCAGCACATCGCGCGGGCCGTCAGGGCCCTCGACGCGCAGCACGAAGGGCGCCTCATCGCGTCCGCCACTGCGCAGCACATCATGCTGTTGTCGACTGACATGGGTGACGCGGCTATCGACATGCAGCCGCGAGCTGATCGACGGGTGCGCGGCGAGCGGTGCGACATAGCGGTCAAGAAACTCTGCCCCGGTGGGATAGGCAGCGGCGTCCGGGGCGCGCCAACCCTGTTCCTGCAGCAACTCGGCCGCTAAAGCATCGATATTCCATGACCAGGGCGAGAACATGCGCACATGTCCCCAGCTGGCCAGGTTGGCGCCTGCGTGTGCGCCCGACTCGAAGAGAATCGGCTCCAACCCTGCCTGCAGCAGATGGACGGCGGCGCTCAGTCCTATCGGCCCGGCGCCGATGATGGCCACCGGCAGGCTTGGGATATCACGACTCATGGCATCTCTCGCAGCAATATGTTGTCAGTGACAACAAATCTAGTATTCCTTCACGCCAATGTCTACTCCCAGGCGCTCAATCAGTCACCCAGGCGCTGCCGCGCGGCAAGCGTCAGCTTGTTGAGCAGTGTCACTGCGCCCTCCACGACCTCCGGCGACAGGTCCTCGATCATTGAGGCCTCTTCCGCGACCAGCTCGGCGTGAATCTGCTGGTACAGCGCCCTGCCCTCCGGGGTCAGCGAGAGCTCAACGGCACGCCGGTCGTTGGGGTCCTCGATCTTGCGCACATAGTGCTTGCGGATCAGCGAGTCGGCGACCCGGCTTGTCGTGCTCTTGTCGAGGTACATCTCGTCCGCCAGCGCCTGCAGTCTCAGCGGTCCGCGCTTGACCAGCGTCTCCAGTGCATAGCATTGAGCGACGGAGACGTTGTGGTGGCAGATGCTTTCCCTGTCGCGAAACTGATGGACACGGATGAGCTGATTGACGGCTTCGTACAGTGCTTCTGCTTGATCCACTCTGGTGCCTCACGTGACGGTGATCAAAAAAGGGGGGCGTGGCTCGCCACGATAACCGAGCACGATAAAGAGCGCATCGATTTCCGGCAGCCCTTATTCGGCAGCCTTTATCCAGCAACCCTTATCCACCAACCCTATCGGCTTGCACGTGGCAATGCCTTGCGCGAGCAACTCAATCGCGGTCTTTCTCCCCGATACGACGCCAGCAAACCTTGCAGGCAAGAATTGTGCAAGAATCTTGCAATTCATTATTGAGAACGATTAGCATTGCCAGTCGCAACATATAACTATTCAAAGCAAGGGATCTCACGTGCACCTCCGCCTCCATCCGCTTACCGCAGCCGTCCTTTCCGCCAGTGCGTTGACCCTGAGCCTCTCGGGCCACGCCTCGGCGGACGACATGTCCACCCTCGTCATCAGCGAAGACCGTCTCGAACAGAATGTCGTGATCAGCACTGAAGAGATCGAACAGCGTCAGGCACGCGACCTGGAAGACCTGTTCCGCGCCGAACCGGGCGTCAGTGTCGGCGGTGGCATCGCCATCGGCCAGAAAGTCTATGTACGCGGCCTGGAAGACACCAACCTGAACGTCACCATCGATGGCGCGCGTCAGGGCGGCTACCTCTTCCACCATACCGGTCGATTGACTATTGACCCGGCACTGCTCAAGCAGGCGGAAGTCGATAAAGGCCCCGCGACCGCCGATGACGGCCCGGGCGCGCTTGGCGGCAGCCTCCGCTTCGAGACCAAGGATGCGCAGGACCTGCTCAAGCCCGGTCAGGACCTGGGCGCACGCGTCTCCGTCGGCACCGAAAGTGCGGCGGACGCCACCTCCGGCACCACGGCGTTCTATGGTCGCCTGGGGGAGAATCTCGGTCTGATGGGATATGTCAGCGGCCGCAACAGCGATGACTATGAAGTTGGCGGTGGCGGTGAGCAGGAACAGACCGCAGGCCAGCAGCGCGGCTACCTGCTCAAGATGTCACTGCTGGACGTCAATGATCAGGGCCTGCGCATCAGCGCCGAGCGCACCACCGATCACGGCACCTATTTCACGCGTCCGCACATGCCGAGCTTCAGCAGTCAGCAGCCGACCTATCAGGAAATGGAGCGTGAGACCTTTACCATCAATCATGCCTGGCATCCGGGCAATGATCTGATCGACACCAGGACCACCCTCTACCACACCACTCAGGAACTGGATCGTGTCGAGGCGGGCAGCACCAGCCGCTCCAGCGAATTCGGCGCGGATGTGCGCAACACCTTCCATCTCAAGACGGGTGATGTGGCACATGCTCTGACCACTGGTGTGGACTTCTATGATCAGGACACCCGTCGCTCCGATGATGCCGGCAGCTCCGGCCCCAACAACGAAGACACTTCACGTAACCTGGGAGTCTACGCCCAGAACCGCATGACGCTGGGCCCGTGGGCCCTGTCCGTTGGCGCGCGTCTGGATGATTACGACAGTGATTACGGCGAGGCGGGCAGCGTCAGTGGCAGCGAGGTCTCCCCCAACGCGATTCTGAGTGTCGATGCGACTGACAACCTCACCCTGCATGCCGGTTACGGCGAAGCCATTCGCGGCGCCAAGGCGCGGGAAGTGATTCTGATCGGCGATGAAGTCTCCATCGCACAGGGGCTTGAGCCGGAGAAGGCGCGTCAACGTGAAATCGGTCTGGATTGGCATCAGCGAGATGCCCTGATGGAGGGAGATCGTCTCGGCTTCGCGCTGACCGGCTTCCATACCGATATCGAGAACTATCAGGCCTATGATCGCGGCAGTGATCCGGCGGTGCTCTACAACCTAGATGGCGAAGTCGAGAGCCGTGGCTATGAAGCCAGCCTGAACTGGGGAGTCGGCGGCTACGACACGCGCCTGGGCTATGCCAAGGTGGTGATGAAGAACAACGATGGCGACCCGCTGGGCGACGAGATGAACATCGGTGCTTCCACCGGCGACAAGTGGACCTGGGATCATCAGTACCGCCTGCCGAACCACAACGTGACCCTGGGCTACACCCTGAATGCGGTGGAACGCCTGGAGCGCGTGGCAGAAGGCGACGAGGAGAAGCCGGGCTACGTGACGCACGACATCCGCGCCCAGTGGACACCCGCCTCATATCAGGACCTGACTCTGACATTGGCGGTCAACAACGTATTCGACAAGCGCTACAGTGACCACAGCAGCTACCTGCTCAGCAGCGGTGACAGCATGCTGGAGCCGGGCCGTGACGTCCGCCTGGGTGCCAGCTACAGCTTCTGACCCAGCCCCTGATTTTCGCGATCAGCTCACGAACAGCTCGCGATCAGCTGACGAAAAAATGCCCCACCGGCCAGGCCTGTGGGGCATTTTCCTCTCTGGAGCTGGGTGGCATCACTGGCTCAGGCTTCAGTTCGCCCCTTCCGCCTCGGCGTCCTGCTGCTTGGCCAGCTTGTGACCGTCTTCTGACTGGCCGATCTTCCAGTAGCTGGAGACATAGAAGTGGGACTTGGGGATCTCATGCACCTGCTTGAGGTGAGCACGCAGCGCTCGCATGCTGCCGAATTCACAGGCCGCCCAGACAGACACCTGACCCTCCAGGCTCGGCAAGGAGGCGATCTTGTCCAGCAGCGGCTGGCCGCTCGGGTCCGGCTGCGCATTGATGACCCAGTGCAGCTCGATGCCGGCCGGATGCTCAAGCATCTGGATATCGGCTTCGCTGGTCACCTCGATGACGGCGTGGCCGCGCGCGTCTGCCGGCAGCTCGGCCAGATTGACGCTGATCGCCGGCAAGGCTGTCATGTCACCCGCCAGCAGGAACCAGTCGGCTTCCATGTTGATCAGCTTCTTTGGCCCCGGGCCGCCGATGGTGATGCGGTCCCCCGGCTGGGCGCTGACGGCCCAGGCAGATGCCGGGCCGGCGTGATCGTGCAGCGCGAAATCGACATCGATCTCGGTCGCACACTGATGACGAATGGTATAGGTGCGCATCATCGGGCGCTCGCCTTCCCCGCGCGGAAACACCAGTTTGATATAGGCGCTCTCCTGCCCCTCGGGGATGGAGCCGATATTCTCCCCGCCCAGGGTGACGCGCAGCATATGCTCCGTCACCGGGGTGGAACGAATCACTTCAAGCTCTCGCATTGCGGGCTTACCCATCTTGCGCACTCCTCTGGCAAACGCCTTCAAGTTGTTCAGCATCGCGTGCTTCACACTCGCTTGTATTGTGGATCATGGCAGATGCCGTTTTCAGGAAGGTGGCGACCTCCTCATCGCTGAGGTCTCCCGCCATCCGCCGAGCGGTCTCATCTTCCAGGGCTTCAATCTCTTTGAGCATGTCGTGGCCCGCCTCGGTAGGGGCGAGAAACAGGCTGCGACGGTCCTGCGGATTTTCCGTCTTGACGATCAATCCCGCCCTCATCAATTCATTGAGCACCCGCGTCACGCGCGCCTTGTCCTGCCCCAGATGCTGCACGATCTTGTGCGCCGTGCACTCAGAGGTACGGCCAATGCCCTTCAGCACCCGAATGTGCGTGACAGGCAGATCAAGCTGGTAGCGCTGAATGCCCAAGCGAAGCTGCCTGCGATAGACATGCATCAGCTGATGCAGCACATCATTGAGTGATGCCTGACTCATGTGTCACTCACCATATGGTTGGTATAGGTCAACTATATTGGCAGATGGTTGATACTGTCAACAAAAATATAATCGAGAAGCATTCTCATCTTAATACCGAAAATCTCATATGCCTATCACTTTTCCCACCACTGCCAAGCGCGCTTTCGGCAACTCTTGCTGCGTGACATGGTGACAGCGAGCGGGAACCTGCTAAGGTCGAAGGCCACACATTCCTGACGCCCACGAGAGGCATCGATGGCTGAACTCTGCCTGCTGTTTGATTCCGATGGCACCCTGGTTGATAGCGAAATCCTCCTCGCCGAGGCCATGTCCAGCACCCTGCCCCGCTATGGTCTGCCGTTTACCAGCGACCGCTACATGAACGAGTTTCGCGGCATGCGCTTCATGAGCATCGTGCGCACGCTGGAGGCAGCCCATGGCGTTCTGGAAGAAGAGCCAACACGGCGCATGGAAGGCGAGATGCGCGCCCTGCTGGAAGAGTTGATGAAGGCACACCTGACGGCGATGCCCGGCATGGCAGCCGCCTTGATGGAGCTTGAAGGCTACCCCTGTGGCGTGGTGTCCAACGGGCCTGAGCGCAAGGTGCGTCTGGCACTCGATACCACGCGCCTGGCACGCTTCTTCGATGGCCATATCTACAGCGCCTATACCCTGGGCGTGTGGAAGCCGGACCCGCGCATCTATCGGCTCGCGGCCGAGCAGATGGGCTTTTCGCCATCACATTGCGTGGTGATCGATGATGCCATCGTCGGGGTACAGGCAGGGCTGGATGCCGGTATGCAGGTCATCCACTTCGCCCATCACGACGACGGCCATGAAACGCCGCGTGGCGCACTGCGCATGCACCATGCGCGCGAGCTGCCAAGACTGGTGGCGCAGATTTCCCAGAAGCTCGCTGCGCAGTACTAGAAGCTTGCGGCTCAGTACTAGACGTCGTCGCGCCTTCTCCCTCAGTTCCCGCACCATGCCCCCCCCCCCGGCTCGTGAAACCCCGTCTCATGACATCCCGCAGTGAGAATCCCGCAGCGAGAATCCCGCCCCTGAGGCGGGATTTTTCATGCCTGGCGCACAAGACAGGCTGCTTGTGGTGTGACTCGCTTTGCCTGTCGCAGCCACCAGCACTCCCGATCGCGAATGCCGCAAGCCGCCCTCTCCAACCGACACGAATAGGCAAGTTTTAGCGACTATAGCGCCTATATATCGCCCTCCTCGATACTTATAGTGTCTCTACCGCAAACACGCACCAGACACGCAAGGCTCGCAGGACACGACCGTACGCAAAGCCAGACGCAGCTCTCGTGCCCGCCCCTGACTTATCACAAGCGCAACCGCCGCACACCTGCAATCAGGATCTTGACCATGACTCGCAACCTCCCATTTGGCCCCAAGGGCTGGACCCCGGACAGAATCGGCTCGCTCGTCGGCAAGACCTATCTCATCACCGGCGCCAACAGCGGCGCGGGCTTTCAGGCAACGCGCATATTGCTGAGCAAGGGTGCCGACGTCGTGATGCTGAATCGCAACCCGACCAGATCAGAGGCGGCCATCGCGGCGCTACAAGAGGAGCTTGGCCCCGCGGCGAATGTCAGTCACATACGCATGGATCTGGCGGAGCTGGCCTGCGTGCGCAGCGCGGCCGCAGAAGTGCTGGAGAAGGTCCCGCAGATCGATGCCCTCATCTGCAATGGCGCCATCGCTCAGGTTTCCCGACAGCAACTCACCGTCGACGGTTTCGAAAGCCAGTTGGGCGTGAATCATTACGGGCATTTCCTGCTGTGCGGGCTGCTGTTCGAGCGTATCGATGCCTTCAACGGGCGGATCGTCGTGGTCTCCAGTGAAGGCCACAAGATGGGCCTGAAAACCATCCAGCTCGATGACATGAACTGGGAGCACAACTATCACCCGAACAAGGTCTATAGCCACAGCAAGCTGGCGCAGATGATGTTCGCCTATGAATTGCAGGACAGGATTGAGGCCGCAGGCCGCCAGGTAAACGTCTTTGTCTGCCATCCGGGCGCGTCCAACACCTCACTGATACGTGACAACGCCAATCTGGCGACTCGACTCAGCTGGGCAGTGATGGTGAAGACGGGCATGGCGCAGACGGCGGAGAAAGGCGCTTACCCGGAAGTCATGTGCGCCACCGAGGAGACCCTCAGGCAGCGGGCCTACCATGGCCCGACGGGGCTGATGAATTTCGGCGGCCCGGTGGGCGAGTGTGAATTGGGGGCATTTGTTCTGGAGAAGAGCGTCATGACCCGGCTATGGCAAGTCTCGGAGAAGGCAACGCAGTTGAGCTGGTCGATTTGACCTTGAGCCGACCACCGACCTTCCCGCCACCTTCAGGGAGGCGAATCCCATGAATGTATCACTGGTAGTGACAGGTCTTCTGATGATGATTCCGAACATGTCGTTTGCCAACAGCCTTTATGACGAGATCATCCAGCCGGAGACCTCGATTCAGGACAGTGAAGGCAATACCTATCACACCGTGAAGATCGGCGCTCAGACCTGGCTTGCAGACAACCTCAGAACGACTCGCTTTCAGGATGGCTCGCCTATCCGGACGGCATTCATCCCCGAGGATGACCCCGACAACCTGCTGTCATATGGCCGTCTGTATGACTGGCACGATGCCAGTGATGCTCGCAATCTCTGCCCGGCGGGCTGGAGAGTCGCCTCGGATGAGGACTGGAAAGCGCTGGAACGCGCCATCGGAATTGCAGAAAAGGAGATCGACTCGATGGGCTGGCGTGGCGATGATGATATCGCCATCACGCTCAAGGCGGCTCAACCCGACTTCCTGTTGACGTCCTTCGATCAGGCGCGCATCAATTTCACCGGCTTTTCTGCCAGACCCGCGGGCGTGAAGTGGAAGGGCTGGTATATCACCCAGGGCGCCTACGCCGAATTCTGGACCCGCAGTGAGGCAACACCGACCAAAGCGTTTGCCAGAACTCTGGCCTACTCCTGGTGGAATCCGCACAAGGGCGAGATCCGCCGAGCAACACTTGGCAAGAATGGCATGTTCTCGGTGAGATGCCTAAAGGACTGATCAGGGCAAAACACTGGGGGTAATGGGAGGGGCACAGTCGTTAGTGATATAGGCGCGAGGAGCGCTTGAGCAAGGACTCTGATCCGCTGAATCACGCCGATTGAAGACATTCTGGCGTCAGCGATTGAAAGCGTGGTTCAACAAGAATCCTTGCTGAAGGGTTCCTGCCGGTTCCGGGAGCAAGATGACATTGTCATGGTCAAGCGTCTTTCCGCAAATGGCGGGCTTCACGTTATTGTGTCGTGCTGATCATTGCTGGCTTGCAGCTAGCGCTCAGAAAGACTCGACCATGCTGTCACGCACACTCCATCCCGGAGGTGATATCGGCTGTCAGGCGCTCTCGCTCAAGGTATGTTCGATGCGGGTGGCGGGGACACTCTTGCCGGCATCATTCACGAAATCCGTCGCGTGATTCTTGTCTTCAATGGCCCACTTGCGAGCATGTCCGCGGCTGCCTTCTTCACTCAAGGCATGCTGCACTCTGCCTGCCGCCACGCTCATGCCGCTTTCCACATAGACTTGCGTGCTGCGCTCGGCCGGCTGCGCCTGCCCCATGATACGGCTCTCGCTCAATCCCTCACGAACACGGATGTCGCTTTCGCCATTGTCGGCAAGCGCCGCATTGCTCGCAGCACACAGGGCAGCTGTCACACACAGTACTTTCATGGCTTTCATGGCTTTCATGGCTTTCATGGCTTTCATGGCTTTCATGATGTTACTTCTCGTCTTTTTGATGGGTAGGTCAGATCTATCAAACTTGCGATTTTCCAAACGCCTGATTGATGCAACGCAAGATTGATAGAACGTAAAATTGATGGAATGCGGAATTGATACGTCAGGTTCGTGGCACTAAAGGCCTGTGAGCCATTTGTGTTGTCAGCCGATAGATTCCCCGAACAGACTTCACCGGCCAGCCTTGGCCACGCCTTGCCTCACATATTGAATTTTACCAGCGTCACGATACGTGACAGGCCCTGGGCCGCTGCCAATGACTGCGCAGTATTGCCACGTGTATCCTTGATCGAGGGGTCCGCACCGGCCTGCAGCAGCTGCTTGATGATGTTTTCGTTGCCGAACAGGGACGCCATCATCAGTGCCGTCTGGCCACTGTAATTGCGATGATTAACATCACAGTCGGTATTGGCGAGCAGCCACTTGGCTGTCTCGTCAAAGCCGCGAAACGCTACGCCCATGAAGGCATTGCTGCCCTTCTCATCCAGAGCACACGCATCAGCACCAGCGGACTTCAGCAGCGCCAGGGTGTCGGTATGCCCGTAGTAGGCCGCGAGAATGAACGGCGTATAGCTTCGCGAGTTGGTGACGGAAAGGTCACCGCCCTGCTGAACATATTCCTGGATCGCGGCATTGTCGCCGTCGCGTGCGGCATCAAAGATATCAATGTCGCCAGCCGCGACAGCCTGACCCGCCATGACCATCAGCAGCAGACTGGCCAACACCGCCAGCCATCTTCTGCCCAGGCCGTGTTGCGGCCCGCTGTGGTCTGTGGCTCGCATCGCATGGTGCATCTTGCGCTCCTCTCTGATACTGCTCTCGTGTGCGGCCGGCAGAGGAGCGCAAGCTCCCCTGCCGGGTGAAACAGGCCTGGGACTTCCGGGCAGCGGTTGATCGCGACCGCATCACGCTTATCTTCCTGAGCTCTGCTTTCTGAGCTCTACTTTCAGCCCGCTGCCTCAGATGCTTCAGTCCTCGATCAGCTCTTCCACGTCGTCCATGTCGACGTCTGCCACCTTGGCCAGACGCTCACCATATTCGTGGTCGGCCTGGTAGAAGTAGCTGACCATGATCTCGCGGATCTCCTCGTTCTTGACCTTGCCCAGGTCAGTCCCCAGCGCCTGGACCAGAGCGTCCTGATCCTGCTGGGAGAAGGAGCGATACAGCTCACCGGCCTGAGCGAAGTTCTGCTGCTTGCCGATCGGCTGCTGCTGGGTAGTGCCATTCAGGGTATAGCGCTTGTACTCGTACTGGCTGTCATCCACCAGCGAGTCGGCGTTGCGGCTCGGCTGATAGTTGATGGAGCCGGAACGCGGCTTGGAGTAACCCGCGCCGTCCTGGTGGTTGTTGTGCACGTCATTCTTGGGCGCATTCACCGGCAGCTGCATGAAGTTGGCCCCCAGGCGATAACGCTGGGCATCGGCGTAGGCGAACAGACGCCCCTGCAGCATGCGGTCTTCGGACGGCTCGACACCCGGCACCAGGTTGGCCGGCGACATGGCCGCCTGCTCGGTTTCCTGGAAGAAGTTGTCCGGCGTACGATTCAACGTCAGCTCACCGACCTTGCGCGCCGGGATCAGGTCTTCCGGCCACAACTTGGTGGTATCGAGCGGATTGAAATCGAAGCTGTTCAGCTTGCTGGGATCCAGAGTCTGGATATAGAGATCCCAAACCGGGTCATCGCCGGCATCCAGATGGGTGTAGAGGTCATCGGTCAGATGGTTGAAGTCAGTGGACTGCACCTTGGCGGCTTCTTGCGGCGTCATGCCGTGGTTGCCCTGACGCGACTTCCAGGTGAACTTCACGTACTTCCAGTCGCCTTCGGCATTGACGAACTTGAAGGCATGCACGCCGGAACCATCCATCTCACGCAGGCTGGTCGGAATCCCCAGCGGCGAGTAGAGGTAGGTCAGCATGTTGGTGCTTTCGGGAATATGGCTGAAGAAATCGAAGTAGCGATTCGGGTCCTGCAGGTTGGTACGCGGGTCCGGCTTCAGCGCATGGATCATGTCCGGGAACTTCATCGCATCGCGGATGAAGAACACCGGGAAGTTGATGCCAACGATGTCCCAGTTGCCCTGCTCGGTGTAGAACTTGACGGCGAAGCCACGCGGGTCGCGCAGGGTCTCCGGCGAGCCCTTGCTGTTGATCACGCTGGAGAAGCGCACGAAGACCGGCGTCACCTGGTCCTTGTCCTGGAAAGGTGCCGCAACGGTCAGGTCGGTCAGGTCCGCGGTGGCACGGAACTCACCGTAGGCACCGGTACCACGAGCGTGGACGACACGCTCCGGAATGCGCTCACGCTCGAAGTGCGCCAGCTTCTCCAGCAGGTGGTGGTCCTGCAGGAGTGTCGGGCCGTTCGGGCCGGCGGTCAGGGAGTTCTGGTTGTTGCCGACCGGCGCACCATTGGAGCGAGTCATCACTTCCTGCTGCGCCAGACTGCTGGCAGAAAGGCCCAGCGCCATCACGGCCGTCAGGGTCTTCATGGGAAAACGTACGTTCAGCATCTCGCAAATTCCTCGTTAAATCAGGGAGTAACGGGGCGAGAAGTATTGGCGAGAAGTTCCCATAGCAAAAATAAATAATAACTAACCAGCGGATAGCGAAAACCTAATGTGTTGCAATGTAGGCACCAGTTGATTCATCCCGCCGGCGAGGAACCCGATGTGGCGTCCGCCACGACGACCACGGCTTTCTTCATGTTCATGCATACAGGTGTCGCGCTGATGCGGTTTCCAGGTCAGATGCAAACTCCTCAATCATCAATCGCTCAGCGAGAGAACGCGAATCCGAGGCCTGAGGGTCAGACCTTCAGGTCAGGATTGTTGCGTCCTGTCATCCAATCTGAAGGGCTCGATACACTCGATGCGGCCCCTCAATCACCATGAATACGCACGGACGCAGCCCCACCGTGAGCCCACTCCCCCACATTCTGCCTTGTCCTCCGCAGCCGTCGCCTTGTCAGGCATGTCCATAGGCCAGAAACGACAACGGCCCCTCATGTTGAGGAGCCGTTGTCGTGAAGTCTTGCGACGTATCTGTCAGCGTATCCCGCGGTTACGCCTGTCGATTCGTCTTCTTCGGCTTGCGCTGGAAGGCCGGCATGTCATCGATGACCAGCACCGGATTTAGCTCTTCCTTGGGGAAGTCATTTTTCAGCCAGCGCAGCATGGAGAGCGCCAGAATCAGCATCACCGGAATCATCGGCAGCGCCACCACGATGGTCGAGGTCTGCACCGTCTGCAGGCCACCCAACTGGATAAGCGCAACACCCACGGCTGCGATCAGGAAGGCCCAGATCAAGCGGAACGAGCGCTTGGGCTCCTGATACCCAGACAGCTTGCGTGAGGTCACCGAGGCCAGTACGTAGGCCGAGCTGTCCAGCGTGGTCGCCAGGAAGATGAAGCACAGCAGGATGAAGGCCACCGTGACCAGCTTGGCATACGGCAGGGTCTGCAGAATGCCTTCCACCGCCAGCGGGATACCGCCACTGTCCAAGAGCGCCTTGATGTCCAGCGCGCCACTGATCTGCAGGTCCAGCGCGTAACCGCCCCACACCGCGAAAAACACCCAGGTCCCCAGCGAGCCGAACACCAGCTCCGCGATGATCAGCTCACGAATGGTACGGCCGCGCGAGATACGGGCCACGAACAGGCCCACCATCGGCGCGTAGGCAATCCACCATGCCCAGTAGAAGACGGTCCAGTCCTTCCAGAAGGTGGAAGCCCCCGCCGGGTCGGTCCACAGGCTCATCGGGATGAAGTTGCCCAGGGTCTTGCCGAGGCTGTTGACGAAGCCTTCGACCATGAACTGGGAGTCACCGACAATGAAGGTGAAGGCCAGCAGGAAGATCGCCAGAATCACGTTCACGTCGGAGAGGATCTTGATGCCCTTGGCCAGGCCGAACCAGACACTGGCCGAGAACATCGCCGTCCAAATGCACAGTACCGCGACTTCCAGTCCGAAGTTGGCTTCCATGCCGAGGATGCCGCTGACCAACTGTGACACCAGCGGTACCGCCAATCCCAGCGAAGTGCCGACGCCGCCGACGATCCCGAATACGACGATGGAATCCAGCAACACGCCCCAGGCGCCATCCGCATGACGCCCCAGCACGCCACGTGAGGCGACGGACAGACGCACGCCATCACGCTTCTTGACGTACATGGAGTAGGCGATCGGCAGGCCCGGCAGGCAATAGAAGGCCCACGGCGTCAGCCCCCAGTGGAACTGACCGAAGGCCAGGGCCCACTCCGCGGCCTCACGGCTCTTGGCCGCCACGTGATAGGCCGGCGAGGTGTAGTAGTAGATCGGCTCGACCCACGCCCAGTTGACGATCGCGATCCCCATCCCGCAGGTGAAGATCATCGCCACCCAACTGAAGTAGGAGAAATCGGGCGTATCCTCTGCCCCGCCCAGGCGGACGTTGCCGTAGCGGCTGAAGGCTAGCCAAATGAGGAACCCGACGACGCTCAAGCCGGCCACCAGATACAGCCAACCGAACTTGCCGGTGGCGAAGGAGAAAGCGGCATTGATCAGCGCGGTGCTGGCATCCGGGAACAGGATGACCGGGCCAATGAAGGCCAGGATAACCAACACGGCGGGGATGAAGACACGCGGGTCCAGATGATCGCCATCACTGGCGGGGGGAACTGCTTTTTGCACGACTACCACCTTAGTAAGAAAGCCCGAGCAAGAGGGGCGAGACGTCGCTCTTGCTCGGGCAATTCGCTGCATTCAATAATTTTTCGTAATGAAAAGAGCGCAGTATTATACATTTTCCTATTCCACGCGCATTATACTTTCCCGGTAACTGCGGGGAGCATGAATCGCGACACAGTATTTTCTCGTGCAAAAATGAATATAATTCATTATCCTCGCGATACGCACTTCACCTCCTCGCGCTCTCATCGTGCCTTCTTCGCGCCCTCCTCGACTAACTTTCCGCCAGGCGCGAACAGGCCGCCGACACGTCAATGTCGGCGACCTGTGGATCACAAGCGCTCATGAGCGGCGACTGTCGCGCAGAAACCAGCACCTGACGCGCCAGTCTTTCCGCCTTTGCATCGCGAGGGTCACGCTAACCGATGCGTCACTATCATGAGCAGCATCATCAACGTTCGCCTCGTGTCACAAGACGCTCAGCGCTTGAGCACTTCTCATGCGCCGGGATCTGCCCCCAGCAAGCTCAGGGTCAGGCAAGCCGGTCTTGAGCGATTAGCACTGGCTGACGTACTGGGGTACAAAAAACGCCCCACCTCGTGAATCACAAGATGGGGCGTTGGAACGTCCAGGGCGCTGTCGACTGTCTTCAGTCGGCGGCCCTCGGTGAACAATCATCGTATGGCGGGATCAGCTTGGCAGGTACTCCTCACTCCAGCTTTCGGACACCACGCCCTCCTCGATCAACTGGTCGATCTCTTCATCGCTGTGATCAAGGCCCTTGAGTACCGAGCGAGTCGAGGCGCCGTATTTCTCGGCCGGCGACAGTGGGTAGATGCGTCCACGCCGCGGACGGATGGCGTAGGGGTCAAGCTGGGTGATCTCGTGACCGCTGGGGTGGTCCGAGTAGACCGAGAACGAATAGCTGCCGGCATCGATCCCGGTCCGCTCACCAGCCGGGTGGACGTTGTAGGAGCGCAATGTCTCCAGGTTCTCGCACACAGCCGCGGCGATATCCGCCGCCTGCAAGCGCTCGACCCAGTCATTGGCTCGCGCGCTGATGAAACGCGGTGCCAGGTAGGCAGCACGCTCCTCACGCGGGATTTCCGGCAATTCTTCCAGTCCCTCGACCTTGCGGAATTTCTCCAGCTCCGATTCATAGGCACTGACCAGCAGGATGCCATCGGAGGCCGAATAGAAACGCGCCAGGTCATCGTAGCCGGTCGCCTCACGACCGGACGGCTCGTCGAACAGGCCACGGCGCTCATAGTCATAGCAGAACGGCAACTGGGCCAGACCGCTCAGTGCCGACAGCGAAGTCTTGATGCGCGAGGTGCGGCCGGTCTTGAGCTTGCGATACAGCGCGGTGGCAATCCCCAGCGACGCGCCAAAGCCGCACATGACATCGATGGTGCCGACGTGGGCGTGCTCTTCCGGGGTGTCCATGCTACCGCCGAAGCGCAGCATGATGCCGGTGGTGGCCTGCACCAGATCGTCATAGCCGAGGTAGTTGGTGCGCGGCCCGGGCAGCACGCCACTGAAGCAGTCCAGCTGACAGAAGACGGCGTCCGGATTCAACTCGCGCATGGCCTCCTCGCTCAGGCCCATGGAGGCCACCTGCCGGTCGGTGGCATTCCAGACCACCACATCACTCTGGCGGATCAGCTCATCCAGGATGGCACGCCCGCGGGGCTGTCTGACGTCGGTCAGCAGCGAGCGCTTGGAGCGCATGTGCGACAGGCCGAAGATGACGGTATTCCAGCAGTCATAGAACGGCTTGGCCGGGTCGACCTTGATGACCTCGGCACCGAAGCGCGCCAGATACGCCACCGAGTGCGGCCCGGCGATCACGTTGCACAGGTCCAGAATCTTGACGCCTTCCAGCCAGCCATCGCGGGCATTGCGTGCCCGCACCCGCGGCAGCTTGGTCTCGATGCGGGTCAGCACCGACAGCGCATGGGTGACGCTCACCCAGCGCCGCGGCCTGGGCGTCAACATCTCCTGGCCGCTGTCGGCCATCCACACCATCGGGCCGGGCTGGATCATCAGCCCGAATTCCGGGTCCTCGACCTCGACCATCAGGCCCGCCGTCTCGGCGTGGTCATCGTGGATCCACTCCTGCAGCCAGCGCTGCGGCGCGCCGGGGAACTTGCCCTTGCCGAAGATCTTCTCCCATTCCTTGGAGGTGCGCGTGAGGAAGACCTCCTTCATGCGCGCCGCGATATGGTCCGCCCAGGACTTGGGCAACGGATAGACGCCCAGCGACATGTCGGATTGCCATTCGCTGCTCGGGCGATAGGTATCCGGCTCCTCGCTCATGCCTTCGGCGACCAGCTCATCGTAGAGGCCCAGCACCTTCAGGCAGCGCTTGGCGTGCTCGCGGTGACTCGGACAGACCACATAGAACATGCGGCCATCCTTGCACTTGTAGCTGCGATAGAAGGGATCGAGCAGCTCCTGCAGCTCGTCGTAGTCGAGATTCATCGGCTGGCCTTCGATACGCCGACGTTCGATCTCCTTCTCGCGCTGGGTCTTGTAGCGCTCCGGCAGGCCCTCGATCTTGATCGAGTTGTAGCAGAGCCCTTCCATCAGCGCGCAGGCCAGCGGCACCTCGATCTCGTCGCCCATGCCGGTCCGCTCGCGGGCCTGCAGCGCCAGCACCACCGAGGAAGCCGCCAGCATGGTGCCGTAGGCCGAGCCCAGCGGCAGCGGCGAGAAGGACGGGTTGATGCCCATCAGCACCCGGTTGAGGCCCATGTCGGTGAAGACGCCGGAGTTGGCGGCGATCACGCTCTCGAAAGCGCGCCAGTCGCGGCGCAGGGTATCATTGGAGGCAAAGCCGGGAATCGACAGCGTGATCAGCTCATTGCGCTCCTCGCGCAGGGCCTGGAAATCGATGCCCAGCCGCTTCATGACCCCGGGGCGGAAGCTCTCGATCACGATGTCGGCCTCCTCGATCAGCGCCAGCGCCTGCTCGACGCCCTCCTCTGACTTGAGGTTCAGCGAGACGATCAGCTTGTTGCGATTGAGCGTGGCGTTGGCCGGCGACTGCCACATCGGCCCGCCGGGCGGGTCGACGTGAACCACGGTGGCGCCCAGATCGGCGAGGATCATGGCGACGGCAGGGCCCGCCATGTATTGACCGAAATCGATGACCTTGACGTCAGTCAGCGGCAGGCGGGTTTCGGAGTGGGTTGTCATCGGTGCGGTCCTTCTGTCCGGGGGGCATGCGGGTTGCGTCAGCCCCGGTGAGCGTCATGTGTTGAGAGAGACAGGAAAAGTGCACTCAGCGAGGCTTGGCGTCATCACGCGGGCTGGGGGTCTCCAGCACCAGATGCGGTTCGAGCACCTTGCGCGCGAAGTCCTGGCGCAACCAGCGCACCAGCGACCAGGTCAGGATGAACAGCACCGGGATCATCGGCAGCGCGACCACGATGGTGGAAGTCTGCACCGCCTTGAGGCCGCCCAGCTGGATCAATGCCACCCCGACACCGGCGATCAGGAAGGCCCAGATCAGGCGCACGCTGCGCTTGGGCTCCTGATACCCGGAGAGTTCACGGGTGGTCACCGACGCCAGCACATAGGCCGAGCTGTCCAGGGTGGTGGCGAGGAAGATGAAGCACAGCAGGATGAAGCTTGCGGTGATTAGCTCGGAGAACGGCAGCGTGGCGAGAATCGCAGACACGGCGCCGGGGATACCGCCGTCGCTGAGCGCAGCCGCGACATCCAGGGTGCCACTCACCTGCAGGTCCAGCGCATAGCCGCCCCAGACCGCGAAGAATACCCAGCAGCCCAGCGAGCCGAACACCAGCTCGGCGATGATCAGTTCACGGATGGTGCGCCCCCGCGAGATGCGGGCGACGAACAGCCCCATCATCGGCGCGTAGGCGATCCACCAGGCCCAGTAGAAGACGGTCCAGTCCTTCCAGAAGGTCGAATCGCCCACCGGGTCGGTCCACAGGCTCATGGTCACGAAGCTCGACAGCATGGTGCCGAGACTGTTGACCCAGCCTTCCACCATGAACAGCGATGGGCCGGCGATGAAGGTGAAGGCCAGCAAGGCGATGGCCAGAATCACGTTGATGTCGGAGAGAATCTTGATGCCCTTGGCCAGCCCGAACCACACACTGGCGGAGAAGATCGCCGTCCAGATCAGCAGCACTCCCAGATTGAGCGCAAAGGACGGCTCGATGCCCAGCAGGTCTCCGAGCAGTCGTGATACCAGCGGCACCGCCAGCCCCAGCGAGGTGCCGACACCACCGACGATGCCGAACACCACCACGGCATCCAGCAACACGCCCCACCAGCCATCGGCACGCTTGCCGAGCACGCCGCTGGAGGCCACGGAAAGACGCACACCCGGGCGATTGCGCACATACATGGAATAGGCGATGGGAATCGCCGGCAGGCAATAGAACGCCCAAGGCGTCAGCCCCCAGTGAAACTGGCCATAGGCCAACGCCCACTCGGCGGCCGCATCACTGCCGGCCTTGACGTCAAATGGCGGGCCGGTGAAATAGTAGATCGGCTCGACCCACGCCCAGTTGACGATGGCGATACCGATGCCGCCGGCGAAGATCATCGCGACCCAGCTGAAATACGAGAACTCCGGTGTGTCCTGCGGGCCGCCCAGACGGACGTTGCCGTAGCGGCTGAACGCCAGACCGATCAGGAACACGACGACGGAGAAGCCCGCCAGCAGGTAAAGCCAGCCAAAATTGCCGGTCGCGAAGGCGAAGGCCGCATTGACGGCAGCCTCACCGGATTCGGGGAACAGGATGATGGGAATGATGAGGCCAGCGATGACGAGCACCGAGGGCAGGAAAACCCGCCAGTCGATCTCGTCGCGGGCCTTGTGGGAGGCACGGGGCTCGCGTGTCGGGCTCCCGCTGCCGGAAGACGTCTTGGGCGCAGAACTGCTCATGTTGATCACCGTTATTGTGGTTATGCGATTCGGTGTTTAGGCGAGGTCCACCGCGATTGGCGTATCGCTGGTGGACCACTCAACGCATGTTGTTGAAAGGGTATGGCTGTCTAAAGCCGAAATCTCTGACGCGTCACATCGATTGCCGCCACTTCTCAGACACGGCATAAACAATGCCGAGGCTCATCCGCCCCGCTCAATCGGGACAGAATTGCGCAATGCCATCCTCGAAGGACCAATCGATATCGTGATTCTCCGAGATCGTGATCAAGACGTTGCCGGGGGCAATCCCCGGGTTTCTGGCCAGCGCCTCGACCACTCTGGCGTAGAACGCCTTCTTGGCCTGGTCCGGCTTCCCGCTGCGCATCACCAGATGCATCATCACGCGGTCCTGATTGCGTGACTGGAATTCGAGGTCCTGATCGGCACATTCATGGATCACCTGGTAGCGATCATCTGCCGGGAAATCCAGGGTCTCGATGACGGCGGCATTGACCTCATCGGCAATCGCCTTGCGATAAGCATCAGACTTGCCTTTCAGAACATTGATGGTGACAAAGGGCATCATGGCCTCCGCTGGCACCCGGGGAAGGGGTGCGGTGAATGAACATCGAATTTGCCAGACCCCGGGGTCTAGCGATGACGGAAGACCGGCGCACGCTTGGCAACGAAGGCGCTCATGCCCTCCTTCTGGCCCTCGGTCGCGAAGGCGGCCTGAAAGAGCAGACGCTCTTGACGAAGCCCCTCATTGAGCGGGGTCTCGAATGCTGTGTTGACGGCTGACTTGGCCATCTTGACCGCCGGCGTGTTGTAGCCCGCGATGGTATGCGCGGCCTCGAGCGCGTTCTGCATCAACTCATCCTTGGGCACGACCCGCGCCACCAGGCCAATCTCCTTGGCCTCCTGAGCGCCGATGTTGCGACCGGTCAAGACCATATCCATCGTCATCGCCTTGCCGACCGAGCGGGCCAGGCGCTGTGATCCGCCGATGCCCGGCAGAATGCCCAGCTTGATTTCAGGTTGGCCAAACTGGGCGTCTTCCGAGGCGATGATGAAGTCGCACAGCAGGGCCAGTTCACAGCCGCCACCGAGGGCAAAACCACTGACGGCGGCGATGATCGGCTTGGAAATCCTGCGCACCTCGTCCCAGGGCGAGAGAAAGTCATCCATGTAGAAATCAGTGAAAGACTTCTCGGCCATTTCCTCGATATCCGCACCGGCGGCAAAGGCGCGGGGATTGCCGGTGATGACGATGGCGCCGATGCCAGGGTCGGCGTCCAGCTCGCGGAGGACCGCCAGCGTCTCCTCGGCCAATTGGCGGTTGAGCGCATTCAGGCTTTTCGGGCGATTGAGGATGATCAACCCGACGCGCTCGCGGCGCTCGACGACGATCATCTCGAGAGTTTCCGGCTCCAGCGCGTCAGACGCCGACTGTTTGGCCTGGGGTTGCGATTTCACCATCTTGTTCATTCTTGTCTCCCGATGTCGGGTGGCGTCACTCTGGCATGAGTTCTGCGTAAATTCGGCGTCAGTTCGGCGTACTTACTGCGCATCGCAGGACGTTGCGGTACTGGGCGATGACGCGTCACTGGATGACGCGGCGTCTGGCGCTGCGCCGCGCGTTTTCGCGGCGGTACCTGATGACTTGCGAGCCGGACGGGCCTTGTGTGCGCTGCCATTCTCGCTGCGATTCTCGACTGTCTGTTCGCTGCCATTCTCGACAGGCTGTCCGCCGTGCTTCTGGCGGTCAGATTCGGGCAGATGATAGGCACCATGGCGTGCCATCAGCTCGTCCAGAATCGCCTCGCGATGCTGGCCAAGGCCCGGCGCACTGCAGGGCACCTGACTGTCGATGTCCCGGCGCCCCGTGAGCTTGATCGGATTGCCCGCCGTCCTGAATGGCTTGCCGGCCTTGCCCTGGACCTGAACGATCATGTTGCGGGCCTTCAGCTGCGGGTGATCGAACAGCTTGTCGATGGTATTGATCGGCGAGCACGGCACGCCCTCCTCATTGAGCAGATCCACCCAATGCTGAACCGGCTGCTGCACCAGGATTTTTTCCATCTCGATCACCAGTTCCGGGCGATTCCTGCAGCGCATGTCGTTGCTGAGAAAACGCGGATCGAAGGCCAACCGCGCCGCACCGATGGCATCGGCCATCAACAGGAACAAGGTGTCGTTGCCGGCCGCGATGACGAGCTTGCCATCCTGCGCATTGAAGCTTTCAAACGGCGCCAGCGAAGGATGGCAATCACCGGTGCGGTGCGGCACCTTGCCCTCGATATCGAAGCGCGCCAGCGCCGTTTCCATCAGCGCCGCCTGGCAGTCGAGCATGCCGATATCCACCCGCGTGCCCTGGGCATCCCGAGTGCGGCTATAGAGCGATGCGAGAATGCCCACCGCGGCAAACAGCGCCGCGCTCAGGTCACCAAAGCTGGTCCCCACGCGGGCGGGCTCACCGTCAGGCCAGCCGGTCAGGCTCATGATGCCGCCCATGGCCTGCACGACCATGTCGTAGCCGGGCAGTTCGCTGAAGGGGCCGGTGTGCCCGAAGCCCGAGATCGAGGAATAGATCAAGTGAGGATGCGTTCTGGCCAGGCGCTCAGGGCCATAGCCCAGGCGGTCCATCACCCCGGGGCGGAAGTTCTCCACCAGCACATCCGCCTCATCCAGCAGGCGCTCAAGCAGCTCGCGGTCACGCGGCGACTTGATGTCCAGCACGATGCTTTCCTTGTTGCGGTTGAAGCAGCTGAAATAGGCGCTTTCTCCCTCCACGAAGGGACCGAATTCGCGGGTATCGTCTCCGGTCCCGATCTTCTCCACCTTGATGACACGTGCGCCCAGGTCAGCCAGCACCATGGTGCAATAAGGCCCGGCGAGTACCCGTGAGAAATCCAGCACGGTGATCCCGTCCAGTGGCCCCTTCTTGAGTTCCGTCTGCGTCGAGATGGCCATCGGTCAACTCCCAAAGTCGTGGCGTATTACTGTGCGTTCAGGATCCATCCCGCGGCTTTTTCCGCGATCATCAGGGTCGGCGAGTTGGTATTGCCGCTCACGATGGTCGGCATGATGCCCGCATCCGCCACCCGCAAACCCTGGATACCGCGCACACGCAGACGGCTGTCGACCACCGCCATCGGGTCATCCGCGCGCCCCATGCGCGTGGTGCCCACCGGATGGAAGATGGTGGTGCCGATATCGCCGGCGAGCCTGGCGAGCTCTTCATCAGTCTGGTACTCGACCCCCGGCTTGATCTCTTCGGGCTTGTAGCGCGCAAAGGCCGGCTGGGAGGCGATACGCCGCGTGACCCGCAAGGAATCGGCCGCGACCTTGCGGTCCTCCTCGGTGCTCAGGTAGTTGGGCGCGATGGCCGGGGCCTGGCGCGGGTCGGCGCTCTGCAGACGCACCGTGCCACGGCTGGTGGGGTTGAGATTGCAGACACTCGCGGTGATCGCCGGGAAGGGATGCAACGGCTGCCCGAAGGCCTCGAGGCTCAGCGGCTGGACGTGGTACTGGATGTTGGGATGGGCGTAGTCATCGCTGCTGCGCGTGAAGGCCCCCAGCTGTGACGGCGCCATGCTCATCGGCCCGGAACGCTTGAACAGGTACTGCATGCCGATGCCCATCTTGCCCAGCAAGGTGCTGGCCATGGCGTTCAGGGTCTTGGCATTGGTGACCTTGTAGACCGAGCGGATCTGCAGGTGGTCCTGCAGGTTCTCGCCGACGCCGGGCAGGTCCTTGACCACCTCGACGCCGTGTTCCTCCAGCAATGCCCTGGGCCCGACGCCCGAAACCTGCAGCAGATGTGGCGAGCCGATGGCGCCGGCACACAGCACGACCTCACGCTTCGCCGAGAGGTTGATGACCTTGCCGTCACGCACGACCTGCAGCCCCGTGCAGCGCAGATCGGTAGCTTCCTCCGCCGCCCCTGTTCCAGCCCCCATGCCCTGCTCGCCGCCCGCAAACAGCAGACGATTGACCTGGGTGGAATGCCACAGCGTCAGGTTGCTGCGCTTGAGCGCCGGGCGCAGGAAGGCCTTGGCCGTGTTCCAACGCCAGCCCGCACGCTGGTTGACCTCGAAATAGGCCACCCCTTCATTGCTGCCGCGATTGAAATCCTTGGTGCGCGGAATGCCGGCCTGCTCGGCCGCACTGGCGAAGTCATCCAGCACTTCCCAGTTGAGGCGCTGACGCTCGACGCGCCATTCCCCACCGTGACCATGGAAATCCCGCTGCTCGGGGTCACTGCTGGCGCCGTCATCCAGTAGCGCGTGATCCTCGTGACGCATGAAGTCAGCCAGACACTGCTCCCAACGCCACTCGTCATCGCCGGACACCTCGGCCCAGTGATCGTAATCCCGCGCCTGGCCGCGCATGTAGATCATGCCGTTGATGCTGGAACAGCCGCCCAGCGTCTTGCCGCGCGGATAGATCAGCGAACGGCCGTTGAGGCCCTTGTCCGGCTCGGTGCGGAACATCCAGTCGGTGCGCGGGTTGTTGATGCAGTACAGATAGCCCACCGGAATGTGAATCCAGTGGTAGTTGTCACGTCCGCCCGCCTCGACCAGCAACACGCGGTGGTCAGGGTTGGCGCTGAGGCGATTGGCCATCAGGCAGCCGGCGGAACCGGCGCCCACGATGATGTAATCGAATTCAGAGAGATCGTCGCCCGGTTTGGCGGGGCGAGCGTCCTGCTCGCCCTCCGGGGATCGATGCGGGTTGTTCTTGTTGTCTGACATGGCGCGTCCCTCTCCAGACAGCTGGCGTATGCTGGTAGGTAACCAGAATGCAGATGACCGCAGTCGCGAGCGACTTACTTGGCCGTCGGCATGGCGAATTCGGCACCGGCATCGATGGAATCCGACCAGCGCTGCATGATGGACTTCTGCTTGGTGTAGAAACGCACACCCTCTTCACCGTAGGCGTGGGTATCCCCGAACAGGGAGCTCTTCCAGCCACCGAAGCCGTGCCAGGCCATCGGGACCGGAATCGGCACGTTGATGCCGACCATGCCAACCTGAATGCGGCGCCCGAATTCACGCGCGACACTGCCGCTCTCGGTGAAGCAGCTCACGCCGTTGCCGAATTCGTGGTCGTTGATCAGCTGGATGGCGGTCGCGACGTCCGGTACACGGACACAGGCCAGGACCGGGCCGAAGATCTCTTCCTTGTAGATGGTCATGTCCGGCGTGACGTGATCGAACAGCGTGCCGCCCATCCAGAAGCCTTCAGTGCTGTCGCCGCCGATGTCGTTGCCGGTGAATTCACGCCCGTCGACGATCATCTCGGCGCCTTCCGCGACGCCCTTTTCGATGTAACCGCAGATACGCTCATGCGCCTGACGGGTGACGATCGGGCCCATCTCGGCATCCAGGTTCATGCCGTCCTTGATCTTGAGCTCGCGGGCACGCTCGGCCAGACGCGGCACCAGGGTGTCCGCCACATCGCCCACCATCACCGCGACGCTGATGGCCATGCAGCGCTCACCGGCGGAGCCGTAGGCCGCGCCGATCAGGGCATCCACCGCCTTGTCGAGATTGGCGTCCGGCATCACCACCATGTGGTTCTTGGCGCCACCCAGTGCCTGGATGCGCTTGCCGTGACGTGCGCCGCGCTCATAGATCAGGTTGGCGATCGGGGTCGAGCCCACGAAGGACAGTGCGCGCACCTTGGGGTGGTCGATCAGCGCCTCGACGGAATCCTTGTCGCCCTGCACCACGTTGAAGACGCCATCCGGCAGGCCCGCCTGCTTGAGCAGGTCCGCCATCATCAGCGAGGCGCTGGGGTCCAGCGGGCTCGGCTTGAGCACGAAGCTGTTGCCTGCCGCGATGGCGACCGGGAACATCCACATCGGCACCATCACCGGGAAGTTGAACGGCGTGATGCCGGCGACGACGCCCAGCGGCTGGCGCATCGTCCAGTTGTCGATGCCGGTGCTGACCTGATCGGTGAAGTCACCCTTGAGCAGCTGCGGGATACCGCAGGCGAATTCGACGATATCGATGCCGCGTGCCACTTCGCCCTGGGCGTCGGTGAATACCTTGCCGTGCTCGCGGGTGATCGCCTCCGCCAGCTCGTCCTTGTGCTCGTTGAGCAGCGCGAGGAACTTGAACATCACTCGGGCACGGCGGATCGGCGGCGTGTCGGCCCAGGCCGGGAAGGCGGCGTCGGCAGCAGCCACGGCGGCATCGACATCACTGTTGCGTGCCAGCGCGACCTGACCGGTCACCTTGCCGGTGGCCGGATTGAAGACATCCTGAGTGGCGCTGGAATCGCCTCGGGTCACCTGGCCGTTGATGAAATGCTGGATAGCGTTGGCTGCTGTCGTCATGGTGCTGATCTCCGCTGGCGGTGTTTTATAGGAATAAGCCTGTGTAATGCACATGTCTGGCGCTGAAGGTCCTTCGCCTGGTCAATGACGAACGAGGACATGCCATCAGCAGGTGTTCATGAAATTACGCCGCCACGCGCAGGGTGCAATTGAGTAATTCTTGGGTGAGATATAACGATTGCTGATATCCGATTTCGCTCAGAAATTTCTCCGCTTCCCTCGAGAACCAGAGCAACATTAAATCGTTTATAATCAACAATTTACAACGGAAAAGAAGGAAGGGGCACCGACAGCGGCAGGCGCTTCGATCACGAGGCCTATCCCGGGTGAACACGGCTTACCGCGACCAATGGCCAATAGGTGGCAGAGAACGCATTCAGGCCACAATGCGTGATGCAGGGCCAGCAGCACGTCTCTCGCCGGCCAGAAAATGCCAAACACATGGATGTCACTGATGCAGGATCTATCCCGACTCAATGCCTTTGTCACCGTGGCGCGCACCGGCAGCGTGTCGCGAGCGGCGCAGGCGTTGCACCTTACCCAGCCCGCGATCAGCCTCAAGCTCAAACAATTGCAGGAAGGCCTGGGGTTGAGCCTGTTCGAGCGTCACCCCCATGGCCTGTTGTTGACGGCCGAGGGCCAGGCCTTGCTGCCCAGTGCCGAGAAGACCCTGGCCAGCGCACGTGGCTTCGAGCAGGCCGCCGCGGCACTGCACAGCACAGTGCGCGGCAAGCTGCGCATCGGCACCATCGTCGACCCGGAATTCATTCGTCTGGGTAGCTTGCTGCGCCATCTTCTGGAACGCGCACCCAATCTGGAAACGGAACTCCACCACGGCATGAGCGGCTGTGTCCTCAAGGCGCTACGCCAGAATGAGCTGGAAATCGGCTTCTACCTCGCTCCCCCTGGAGAAGGCCCACGCGATGACTCCCTCTGTTATCGCGAGCTGGCATTCTTCGACTACTTCATTCTCGCTCCCAGCGGCTGGTCATCGCGCCTGACGGAGACTGACTGGCCCTCCTTGGCCGCCCTGCCATGGATCGTGACGCCGGAAAATTCCGTTCACTCACGCCTGTTGGCGCATGCCATGCGTGACAGTCAGTGCAGCCCCCACCGCGTCGCGCAGGTAGATCAGGAAGTCTGCATGCTGGACCTGGTGCGCGCCGGCGTCGGGCTGACACTGGCCCGCGATGTATTGGCGCTGGCCGAACGCCAGGAACGTGGCCTCAATATCGTGCCGGATACCCGCCTGCCCTGCGCCTTGAGCGTGGTATGGCGTCACGACAAGCAACACGAACCCTGTGTCGAAGCTGCCCTGAAAAGTCTCGAAGAGGTCTGGCCGACTGAGTGAATGAAGGTGGCCTCCCGAGATCGGACAGCAAGCGTCATGCTGACCAGAGAGGCCGGTGTGCATTCCGCGTTCTCCCTTCTTGCACGGCCATGCAGCACACTTGATAGCCTCGGAGCTCTGGTGTCAGAGCACGGGGCTACTCCGTTGGCGCGGGATGGATTATTCTAGTCGTGATACTGAAAAAAACCGCATGTCCCGCCAGAGGCCGAGGGATGGCCCCTGCTCATGCGCTAGCGAAGTATCCCCAGATGGCAGCACTGTCGAATCACAAGGTAATACAATGATAGATTTCAATAATAAAGGCTTTTTTAAACTCAAACAGAACGATGAATATGCCGAACGCGTCAATGACCTGCTGATCGAGGGCGAAGAAATCATTTCAGCCTATAAATCAATGCGTGACGGGGTCGTGTTTACCAACAAGCGTATTATCGCTGTCAATGTTCAAGGATTGACGGGCAGCAAGAAAGACTTCACCTCCCTCCCTTACAAGAAGATTGAAACCTATTCCATCGAAACTTCCGGCACCTTTGATCTTGATTCAGAGCTCACGATCTATTTCTCGGCACTCGGTACGGTGAGATTTGAATTTACCGGCAAGACGCGCCTTACCGAAATCTCGCAAGTCATCACCACCTATGTGTGTTGATTCCCTGCTGCTTCAGATGTGAATTCCTTTGATCAAACGGGGTTACCCAGATGAGTGACATGTCAGTCGACCAATTCGAAGAAAGCATGAAACGCGAACTCGACAAGTTCGTGCGCAGTACCAACAGAACCGCCAGTGCAACCTCCCGTGAGTCCGCTCCTCGCGCCCGTCCTGATGCACCACGCGCCAGAGAGACCACCACTCCCCTCAAGGGACTGCGGGTGACGCTTGGCGTCAAGCAGAAGCGACTGGCATTGGAAGTGCCCTTCACGGTGCAGACCGACAGCATCTCGCGAATGGAAGCGCGCATCCATGCCGAGAAAGCGGCACGCAAGGCCGGCTGGAAGATCATCAGCCATGTGATCGACTGGAATGATACCGAGCGAGAACCCGACGTTCGCTGATACTTCGGTTACTACGCCTGAAGGGGGTGACATCGGTTGCGCCACTAGCCCATATCGAGATTACCGAAAGGCAATCACGCCTTGGGCGGCATAGGCTCTGTAGACACACTCACGGTCTAGAGGGGTATGCGCATGAAACACTTCGATTCTTTGTTCTCGCTGTTCGCGGCGGTCCTGTTGTCAGCCCTGCTGCCCTTTACCATGGAAAGTGACGCAAGGTCTGCCTCTCACGATCCGCAACCTTTCTCATCCCCTCTGGCAGAAGGCTCGCTCAAGGAAGACGACGGTGACGAGACGCCAGACGCGTGAGTTACCGACCTTGCGCTGCCCTGATGTATGGCAAACGTGCTCGGCCTCTCGGAAGCGATCGCCTGGAAACGTCCGCCCCGGTAAACGCCACATTCCTCGACACTGCCCGCTGGACCACCTCTCAGGCCTGCGCTATCGCTTGCGCCCCCCCGTTGCACTCAGCCTACGCAAGCAGGATGTCTTATAAGGTTCGTTGCGCGGCGGAGGGGCTGTGGTATTCCCCGTTTGATGTCAGTCAGGTTGGCTGCATCAATACATATATAGGTAGATAGATAGCGGCCCTTATTGAAGGTGAGTCGGGGGTTCAAGCGCTTGCGCACTACCGTGGAGCCGCATTTCCTTCGCCAAGACACGAAAATGCCCCAACCTGGCGACAGGACGGGGCATTGTCGTAGTGAGTGGGCCACATGAGGTGAACTCACCACCTCTGACGACCTACTGACGGCCATCGCCAGCGCTAACGCCGAAACACCACACTCAAGTTGTTCGCCGGCATCTCGACCACCTTGTCGAGGGTCAGGCCGTTGCGCTCCGCTTCCTCGATGACCGCCTCCAGATCACGCACGCCCCATAGCGGATTGCGGCTCTTGAGCTGCACATCAAAGCCTTCGTTGCTCGGCGCCGTGTGCTGCCCTCCCCGCTTGTAGGGGCCGTAGAGATACAGCACGCCGCTCTTCGGGAGACGCCGACCGGCCTGCAACATCAGCTCGGACGTGACCCGCCACGGCGAGATATGGATCAGATTGATCGCCACCAGCGCATCGCAGGCCACCTCAGGCCACTCGGCCTGCACATCCAGCGTGATCGGCGCCTTGAGGTTGGGCAAGGCGGCCTCGGCGCGCCAGTCCGCAATGGATTCCAGTGCACGCGGACTGGCATCGCTGGGTTGCCATTCCAGATGGGGGAGCCCGTGGGCGAAATGCACCGCGTGCTCGCCGCTGCCACTGGCCAATTCCAGCACCTGACGTCGTTGTGCCAGCACATCCCGCAGGACATCGAGAATCACGTCACGATTGCGAGCGACCGCTGGGCTGGCGAGACGCTGGCTATGCGCCACCTCTGCATCCTTCTGCGATGATCGCGACGCAACGCTTGGCAAGTCATCGGGTAACTCGGGGGTGGCCATGCAGCACTCCTTTCAATAGGGCAAATGACTCAGAACGAAAAGATGGCTAGATCATAACAAAGCGCCGCACCCCTTAGGGGCGCGGCGCTTGAGCAAACAGTGATTGGATCGGGCGATTTCGGTCAAGCTGTTTGAGTCAGGCCATTACAGACGACTCCGCTAGCGGGCACGCGCCACCGTCGAGCGCGCGCGCCAGAAATCCAGCACCCGCAGCGGGTCACCCACTTCATGGGCCTTGTGTTGCGCGTTGTGCGCCATGGCACGCGTCGCATCACGATCGCCCAGCAGGCGCTCGAGGGCGGCAGTCCATTCTGCTGGGTCATCCCCCACCAACAGGCCATCGACGCCGTCCTCGATCAGATCGACATAGGGCGCCCGTCGACTATAGATGCCCACCCCGCCCATGCGGGTGATATCGAGAAACCGCAGCCAGGAGGCGGCGCGGTTGTCGGAGTTTTCCATCAAGGGCGCCAGGCCGATGGCGATCCGACGCCGCGAGCAATAATCCTGAAAGGCCCCCCAGCTGACGGCCTCCATCGTCTTGAGGCGGGGAATATCGCTGAGCGCCAGCGGCAGGTGGCGGCCCATCATCAACTCCACCTCACTGTCCGAATGCCGCGTCTGGATATCGCGCAGCACCGGGGCCAACGTGAGGATGTCCTCACGATGTGCCAGGGTGCCGTGAAAGCCGATGCACCAGTCGCTCTGCTCGAGATGATGCAGATCCGGCAGCTTGCCGGTCAGTGGCGGCGTCAACAGGCTGACTTTGGGATGCAGGCTCGCCAGAGCGGCCTCCAGCTGCTCGCTGACCACGACGACCTCATCCGCCAGCGCGAACAATCGCTGCTGCAACTGAGCCGCTTCAGGCTCAGAGCCTGCTTCAGGGGGGGAGGTGCCCTGCTCCGCTGCCAACAGCTCAGACGAATACAGATGATCGACGAGGTAGCAGATACGACCGTGCTGCTCACGGTGATTTTCCAGCATCTCGATCCATTCTCGCCCCAGGCTCCGCGCGATCAGCAGGCAAGCGCCGGTAAGGCGCGCCTTGGCAAGCTTGGGGGAGAACTTCCAGCGGCGGGTTTCAAAACGCTCGACACGTGTGCCTTCCTTGCGCAACGCGGCCATGGCAGGCAGGAAGAAGTAGATATCTTCCAGCGCCTGGGCTTCATCACTGAGTACGATCCAACGAGGAGTGGTCGGGAAGGCGGTCATGTCAGTCTCCTTTACTCGAGGCATTCATGGTCCCGGCACGTTCGGCGTTACCGCCAAACAAGCGCGAGCGAGAGCACACACTGACTCTGGGACGCTTACTTTGAGCTTAATGATTTCTGGGCATCACACCACTCAAATTTTGCTGGTGTGTAGCGGATGTAATCAACGTGTTACCTGCGTTGGGCGCTGAATCGTCGCTGGCAGTGGCAGATTGGACGGCCCCAGGTCCAGAAACGACAAGGCCCGCAGGGTTAGCTGCGGGCCTTGGGGGTTGATGATCCCGATGTCGAATCGGGTCATTTGCCTTGCGTGAAGCTGATTCTCATCACGCCACGCGTATCAGTTCGTGGCGGTCTTCACCCAGCGCCGTGGCACGGCGTACATCCTCCAGTCGCTTGAGCAGGTATTGGCCATAGCCAGTCTTGCTGAGACGCTGGCCGAGCGCGAACATCTCATCGTCATCGATCCAGCCATTGCCCCAGGCGATCTCTTCCAGGCAAGCGATCTTGAGCCCCTGACGATGCTCGATAGTCTGCACGTACTTTCCAGCCTCCAGCAGGCTGTCATGCGTGCCGGTGTCCAGCCAGGCGAAGCCACGCCCCAAGCGCTCAACATGCAGGTCGCCCCGCTCCAGATAGGCATTGTTGATGCAGGTGATTTCCAGCTCCCCCCGAGAGGAAGGCTTGACACGCTTGGCGAGCTCCACGACATCGTTGTCGTAGAAATAAAGGCCGGTCACCGCGAAGGGCGAACGGGGATGGGCAGGCTTTTCTTCGATGGAAAGCGCCTTGCCCTGTTCGTCGAACTCCACCACGCCAAAGCGCTCCGGGTCCTGCACCAGATAACCGAAGACCGTCGCCCCCGTGGCGCGGGACGCGGCGTGCTTGAGCTGACCCGTGAAGTTGGGGCCATGGAAGATGTTGTCCCCCAGCACCAGGCAGACATCATCACCACCGATGAAGTCCTCGGCGATCAGGAAAGCCTGAGCCAGCCCATCCGGGCTAGGCTGCACGGCATATTCAAAGCGAACGCCATATTGCTCACCACTGCCCAGCAGCTGCTGATACTGCGGCAAGTCCTCAGGCGTCGAGATGATCATGATGTCCTGGATACCGGCCAACATCAGGACCGAGGCGGGATAGAAGATCATCGGCTTGTCATAGATAGGCAGCAACTGCTTTGAAACGCCTAACGTGATCGGGTGCAAGCGAGTGCCGGAGCCCCCCGCGAGAATGATGCCTTTCCGTGCCATGTTACGCTCCCTGTCCCTGCTGAATTTCCGCTGCCGTCACAGATCAGTCAGTGCCTACGCTCACTGACCCAGTGAACTGACAAGCTCACCGAGCTTCCTGACGCAGTCATCTGATTCAGCTCATAGCGTAACAGCAAGAAGACCGCCTGCAGCATGGTTTTTGCCGCAATATTACGCATTTTATTGCTATTTATACTGCTTATCAAAATATCACCAAATCAATATATATGGCTCAGGGCTGGCCAAGGCAAGAGCATGATGAGACTCATGCCAAGATACGCCAGGCCGCTGAGTCACTTCAGCTCCTACTGCGTTGATCCGGATCAGATCTCGGCTCCCAGTCGCTCTCCCTGATAGCGGCCATCACGAATCCGCTGCCACCACTCTGGATTATCCAGATACCACTGAATCGTCTTGCGCAAGCCCGACTCGAAGGTCTCCTGCGGCCGCCACCCCAGATCACGCGCTATCTTGTCGGCATCAATGGCATAACGCAGATCATGCCCGGGCCTGTCTGTCACGAAGGTGATCAGATCACGGTAATGCGCAAGGCCTTCAGGCTTTTGCGGCACCAAGGCTTCCAACGTCTCACAGATCAGGCGTACCACGTCGATATTACGCTGCTCGTTATGCCCGCCGATGTTATAGCTCTCCCCCAGCGGCGCCTCACACGCCACCTTGATCAAGGCACGCGCGTGGTCCTCGACGTACAGCCAATCGCGCACCTGATGGCCATCGCCATAGACCGGCAATGGCTTGCCCGCCAAGGCATTGAGGATGGTCAGGGGGATCAACTTCTCGGGGAAGTGATAGGGGCCGTAATTGTTCGAACAGTTGGTCATCACTGTCGGTAGACCGAACGTCCGCTGCCAGGCTCTTACCAGATGGTCCGACCCCGCCTTGCTGGCCGAATAGGGAGAACTCGGTGCATAGGGTGTCTGCTCGGTGAAGCCGGGGTCATCCTCTGCGAGGTCACCAAACACTTCATCGGTCGAGATGTGATGGAAGCGGAACGTCTCAGCCTTGGCAGGATTCGTCAACACCAATTGCTTCCAGTAACGTCGTGAAGCCTCCAGCAACCGGCAGGTGCCCATGACATTGGTTTCGATGAAGGCCTCCGGCCCGTCGATGGAGCGATCTACATGGCTCTCGGCGGCAAGGTGCATGACGATATCCGGCTGATGCAAATTGAAGATTCGTGCCAACCCATCAGCATCACAGATATCCGCATGCTCGAAGGCATACCGGGGGTGCTCCCTGACGGACTCCAGCGAATCCAGGTTGCCGGCATAGGTCAACTTGTCCAGGTTGACCACTTCATGGGACGTCGAATCGATCAGCTCACGCACCACGGCAGAGCCGATGAACCCGGCACCGCCGGTAATCAGAAACTTCATGCTTCACCTCAACCACGCACTCGGCGCAGAAAGAAAATGTGAGAGTGTTGACAGCAGTGGCAACATCCCGGTCAAGTTTCAATATAGCGCTGTCCGTTGCTATATATCCTCGATAGTATACTGGATTCAGGCATATCCTTGGCCCGAATAGCCTGAGCCCACCACGCTGAAATTACTCCATCAAAGCTTGCAACCACAACATGAGCCATCTTTTATGTATTAGGGATAAAAGTCCTACACATGTATGACCTGCTTGGCAGGAATGAAAGCAGGCTCTCGATAAGCGCCTTGAGTTATGTTGCTCTCCTCTCGTAATAACTCATATCCGACCAGAACAAGGCACATCTCTCCTTCCCTGCAAGACCTGATGCTTTTTGCCGTGCCCGCTCTGCCATGGCCTGCGTGGCGGCTGGGTCAGCCAGCAATTGCTCAAGCGCTGCCCGCCACTCGCTGGAGTCGTCCCCGACCAACAGCCCATCAACGCCATGCTCGACGATCCCGTCATACGGCGCTCGACGACTGTAGATACCGACGCCGCCCATGGCGGTGATATCGAGAAATTTGATCCACGACTTGCCACGATTGAACGGCGTCTCCAGAAGTGGCGCGAGGCCGATCTGGATGCGGCGTGTCGCCTGATACTGTTGAAAGGCCTTCCAGGGCATTGCCTCTGGTGTCTCCAACCCTCCAATCCTGGAAAGCGATTCCGGCACATGCCGCCCCATCATGATCTCGAGGCGTATCTGGGGATGTGATGCCATCACTGGCGTGAGTGCCGGCGCCAGATGCGCTATGTCATCACGATGCGCACGGGTGCCGTGATAGCCGATGGTCCAGTCAGACTGTGTGAAATCGGCCAACTCAGTTGCTGATGCCAGCATTGGCGGTGTCAGCAACGAGACATTGGTGTGCTCTCGCCCAAGCTTCTCCACCAGCGCCTCACAGCAGGCCACTATCTCATCCGCGAGCGCAAGCAGTGTGGGCTGACGCATCGCCAGACCGCTCAAACGAGCGACATAGGCGGCAGGCAAGCCATCGGTACGGGTCACGGCACCAAGATCATCATCAATCAGATAGACGATACGGCCGAAGCGCTCACGATGCCGTTCGAGCAGACGCCCCCAGCGCTCGCCCAGAGAGCGCACGATCAGCAGATTGGCACCCGCCAGGCGCCGCAATGCCCATCGCGTCGGCAGGTGGTAGCGGCGGGTGTCGAAACGCTCGACGACGGCCCCCTGCTGGCGAAGAGCAGGTGCGGCCGACTCAAGAAAGTAGATATCTTCGGTGGGTCGAGCACCATCGCTGAGAACGACCCACCGCACACCTGCCAAGGGTGAAGCTTCAGCCGACATCAGGACGGGTCCTGCGCACGCGAGGAGTCACGTGACACGACATGCCAGGACGACTCGACACCACGCGCTGCGGCACGCTTGTCATCGCGCGCCCGCTCCGCCTTGAGCACACGATACTGCAGGCGATTGAGCCATTCGCCGCCCAGCCCCGGCAACGGCAGAAAAGGTGTCGTGCGACTCATTCCCCACAGCGCCAGACGCGAACTGCCTACCTCGGCAGGACCACGGCCGTGCATGCCGAAGGTATCCGCGATCAGCAGCGTGTTGGCAGGCACCTTGAACAGCGTGGGCGCATTGAGACCGAAGCGAGCCAGTGCGCCTTCCTCGACACGGAAGGACCCTCGCTGGGTATAGCGATTGGTATGCTCACGCGCCGTCAGACTCATGTGATATTCCCAATCCAGACGGCCCTTGTTCAACTGCGCGGACTGAGGCACGAACATGAAAGGCCCGTTGCGCTCGCTCACCTCCTGCAGGTAAAGCCAGAACTTCATGGTCGGCTGGAAGGTATCCACGTGCAGGGACTTCTGTGGGTCAGCCTCAACACTCTCGCGAGCGCCATTGAACACCTTCTCGAGATGCACGATGGGCAGCCGACGATGGCCGGCGCAGAAACGCAGCAGACGCTTGAGCTGAGGGTCAGCCAGCACCTGCCTAGCCACCGGCAGCTCGCTCAGGGTCTCCGGGTCCAGCAATACACGATGTGTACGAGTATCCCCCTGACAACATTCACGCACCTCACCGGGACCGTGATCATGCACGGTTGCAAGTTCTGCCTTGAGCCGCGCGAACAGCTCTGGCGACAGGAAGTTCTGCTTGAGCAGGTAGCCATCACGCAGATAGGCCTCACGCTCCGCTGACGGCACGCCGCGACTGAGCATGGCCATGCGCCAGCGCATGATCCGAGACGCCGTCTTCACCCGCCAGACGTGCAGCCCGCGGCGATTCAAACGCTCACTCCCGATCAGCGGATTGGCGATGAAGGACTTGGCACCGGTGAATAGCGCAAGACCCCACAAGGGAGCCTTGAGCAGAAATCGTGAACGGGACATGGCGTTCCTTGCGAGACGATGTTCAATAGGCAGCTACAGGCATGACGGGACGACACTCTGCTCAGCGTAACGAAAAGTCTTCGTGGACGAGAGTCAGGTTGGGGTTATATGCCGGATCATTATCCAGCTGCTCTGCCCAGGTAGTGCGCATGTACTCACATTCAGAGAGCCAGCGCGCTCGCTTCTTCGGCGTATCATCAGCCCCCCTCGAGATGGATTCGTGATGATACAGCTCTGCGTAAGGTGTCCATAGATTACGGTAGCCTGCCTCACGAACTTTAAGGCACAGGTCAACGTCATTGTAAGCAACCGCCAGATGCTCCTCATTGAGTCCATTGACTTCCTCAAAGACAGAGCGACGCAATAGCAGGCATGCGGCTGTCACCGCAGAGAGATTCTGAATCGCTTTCAAACGACCTTGGAACCCATCCTCATGACGCTGGAAGAAACGGTGTGCATGCCCGGCAATACTACCGAGGCCGAGTATCACGCCAGCATGCTGAATGGTCTCGTTTGGGTAATAGAGCTTGGCACCAACGCAGCCAATATCATTACGGCAGGCTTGGGATACCATCTCGCTCAACCACTCGCCATTGACAGGTTCGATATCGTTATTGACCAAACCAATAATGTCACCGCGAGCTTCACGGGCACCGTAATTGTTGATCCCCGAGTAATTGAAGGGATGGTTCCAGCGCAGTACACGTACCCGCGCGTCCCGTTCGCATACATCGCGCATATATTCAAGCGTCAATGGGCAGCTGCTCTGGTTATCGAGAATCAGCAACTCGAAATTCCGATACGTGGTGTGTGCCAAAATAGCATTCACACACGGCTTGAGAATTTCGACACCATCCCGGGTAGGGACAAGCAAGGAAACAAGCGGCGCAGGATCGGGAAGCTCCCAGCGTACCCTGACTATCCCGTTCGCTTCCTTGGGGGACACGGCATCATCAAGGGGCGCACCCTTGACTGCGGTGGCAGCCAAGGAGTGCCGCTCCAGGTAACGCTGCACTCGATTCAGATGAGCATACTCACCATTTTGCGACTCCGTCCCGCGAAGTTGATGATTATCATCACGGACATGCAGCAGGATGCGCGGTACACGGATAACAGATGACAGCGGATCAAGATCAGCCAAGTACATCAATTCCAGGCCCATTGCATGAATCATATCGACTGCATCATGTGAAAATTCAGGAAGCCTCGGCATTGAGTTGCGAACTTCCTCCCAGCAAGTGGGTGACCAAAGGGCAAGGTGTCCAAGATAAGGTGTCGATAGCAGCAAATCCGGATTCCATTCCGGTTTGAAATTCGGCGAGTGGCGATCTCCCTGATCATCCAGACAATCCTCATCACAATAAACCATGCTTGCATCTGATTCAGAGCGCACTGTTTCTGCAAATACAGACAAGGCGTCAGGTGAAAGCACGCCTCCAACGGCTATGAGGCCTTTCCATTCGTTCCGCCGTCCCGCATCGCCCATTGCTACATGCCACCCTTCCAGGGTTGATGCACGGTCTTTCTGACCACAATGGATCAAACGCATGCGGTCATCCTGATCGCAAAATGATGCAAGCCAATGACGTTGCTCTGGGGGCAATCCGATAGCCAACACGTCCAACTGCCACTGAGCGTACGTTTGCGCAATGAAACTGTTCAGGGTGCTGGCAATGGCGTCTTGTAAATGAAATTTCGTCACTGGTAGCACAAGAGAAAAAACCTCATCTTTTGCCCTGCCAACATTACGGGGAGTTATTGCAGGAGAAGACACGGCACTTTTCGATGTCATGGATTCAATAGTATCGATCCACTGACGGTAATTATGCTTCGAGCTCAGGCTGACAAAGGTGCTGTCATAATGGCGAAGTGCCAAGCACCGCCAAGGTTCGCCACCGCGACGTGCTTCTTGTTTGAGTGCTTTGCTAACGTCTGAGTGCTTCTGCCCACGAAAGTGACGATGGGCAGTAACCAACCGCTGAATCAGACGATCCTTGGCAAATCTCGGAGTTAACCACACAAGGCGGAAATGCTTGAGACGAAAGTTGCCCACAGTATTGATAGGACACAGGGAGATACTGCGTACACCGCCAGGCACCCAGCACATACGACGTGTTACTTTGCCTGCTCGTAACGGTAGCTCGACCTCATACGAACCATGCCTCGTCACAAGCGTAAGGATCGCAACCGCTCCTGTCACTGAACGATCCATGTCGATTTCGATCATGTTCCAACCGGGAAGTGGCATGGGCCCTTCCCAAAGAAAAGACGCTGCGCTGGAGGTAGTGCGCCACTCGCCCCCTTCCAGGGCCTCGATACCAGAATGCACCCGTAGATAACGGGGCACGCGAATATGCAATGGAAAAGATAACAGGGTGGGCACTTTAGTAGTACGAGACTGAAACTGTGAACTTTCCAGATACAATGGTGTAGACAAAGCACTCACCTGACTATCGATTCGTGGGCCAGCAAAGCTGATAATTGTAAGGTACAAGGTTGTGACAACCTATAAGATTACCTTGAATCCCTCATGAGTGCTATGCGAAGACTGCAACCGACTCCAAGGGCAATCCTGCACGGTCTTTCTCAGACAGAATCGGTACCTGGTTGGCGGAAAGAGGCCATGAAATGCCAACGCGTGCATCATCCCATTTCAATGAGTGCTCATCATGGGGTGCATAGTAATCTGTACACTTATAATGAAACTCAGCCGTTTCACTGATCACATAAAACCCATGTGCAAATCCTGGAGGCACCCATAACATCTGGCGATTTTTATCGCTCAGTACAACACCCACCCACTCACCAAAGGTATCGCTATGCTGGCGTAAATCAACCGCCACATCAAAAACCTCACCTTGGGTGACCTGAATCAGTTTTCCTTGAGGATTTTGAAGCTGAAAATGCAACCCACGAAGGACACCATGGCGAGAACGACTATGATTATCCTGAACAAATATATACTCACCACAATGCTTCGTGAATTCGGTGTGGCGAAATGTCTCCATAAAAAAACCCCGTTCATCTCCATGAACTTTGGGAGTAATCAGTACAACATCAGGAATGCTCAAGCATTCAAATTCCATACCCACCTCTAAAAAGGTTTCAACAACATGACTCAGAGTAAATGAGACATCGATACAACAAATAAAACATAACACTCACTAATAGAATATACAGTCGACCTACATGGCATGATTATCACGATGACCGCCAGCTAACATTTTCAGCAAATACTGCCCGTAGCCAGTCTTTCTCAAAGCGGTAGCTTGGGACTCCAACTGCGAATCAGTAATCCAGCCATTGTTCCAGGCGATCTCCTCCAAGCAAGCAATTTTCAATCCTTGGCGATGTTCAATTGTCTGCACATACTGGCTAGCATCTAGCAAGCTGTCATGGGTGCCTGTATCCAGCCATGCAAAACCTCTCCCCAAACGCTCAACACAGAGATCGCCGCGTTGTAGGTAAGCATTATTGATACATGTGATTTCAAGCTCACCTCGTGATGAGGGCACAACGGACCGAGCAATCTCCACCACGTCGCTATCATAAAAGTAAAGCCCGGTAACAGCATAAGGTGACTTGGCCTGAGCCGGTTTTTCCTCTATCGAAATTGCCTTGCCGTGATCGTCAAACTCGACCACACCAAATCGCTCAGGATCATGTACCAGATACCCGAATACCGTCGCACCCGATTTTTTCTGGGAAGCGCGCTTCAACTGATCTGAAAAATGCTGACCATGGAAGATGTTATCTCCCAGTACGAGACAGACAGAGTCGCTGCCGATAAAATCAGCCCCAATGATGAATGCCTGGGCCAATCCATCGGGAGATGACTGCACCTTGTATTCGAAACGCACCCCGTACTGCGAACCACTCCCCAGCAATGCCTGATACTGGGGTAAATCCTCTGGTGTCGAAATGATGAGAATCTCTCTGATCCCTGCCAGCATCAATACAGAAATCGGATAAAAAATCATAGGCTTGTCATAAATGGGCAACAGTTGCTTGGATATGCCCAGAGTAATAGGGTGCAACCGAGTACCAGTTCCACCAGCAAGAACAATTCCCTTACGCGTCATGAAAACCTCACATCAGTTCTTTGAAGCATTATCCAAGGCAGGTAAGCCATGTTCAGACTAAGCATCGGATAGAATATCACTACCACTACTAGCGTTAGGGTATTTTTTTTCAAGCAATTCATTCAGCGTCAATATCAACTGGGAATCCCAAGCCGGTAGTGAAAGCCCAAGTTCAGTTTCAAGTTTTTGAGATGATAATCGAGAGTTCAATGGACGACGAGCAGGAGTCGGATAATCTTGGGTTGAAATGCCTTCCACATTACCAGGATCTATCTTGAGTGCAATGCCATTAGAAATTGCATGACGAAATATGGCTTGTGCAAAACCATGCCAGCTGGTGCTACCACCTGCAGTAAGATGATAAAGCCCAGTTGGGATCTGCTGCCGAATGGCCTCAGATGTTACCTGTGCAATCAACTTGGCAGGGGTTGGCGCCCCTATCTGATCATTCACCACCCTTAGACTATCGTGCTTCAATCCCAAACGAAGCATAGTACGCATGAAATTATTTCCATGCGCAGCATATACCCAACTGGTACGAAATACCCAATGTCGACAATGACTGCTCAAGACAGACTCATCACCTGCTAGCTTGGATCTTCCATAGACTGAAAGTGGGCCTACATTACTCTCTTCCGTCCAAGGATTATTCCCCGTCCCGGGATACACATAGTCTGATGAATAATGTATGAGAATTGCTCCCCTCTCACTTGTTTTTTTGGCCAGTAAAGATGGCAGTGATGCATTGATTAACATTGCACTGTCCACTTCCTCTTCCGCCTTATCCACTGCAGTATAGGCAGCTGCATTCAAGATAATATCTGGTTGATAGAGATCGATACATTTAGATACTTCAAACAAGCCCCCAACATCCAGACTTTCACGAGTGGGAGCGTATACTTGGCCGATATCTGCAAAAGCATATTGTAACTCTACCCCTAATTGCCCTGCCCCACCCAGTAGAAGAATTTTCATTGGAGCACCTGATTTCATAAGACCCCTCAATAATTTTTGGTAAGGCGTAGGTAATAGTTATATATCACAAACCAATAAATCACAAACTGATAAATCACAAACTGATAAATCACAAACTGATAAATCACAAACTGATAAATCACA